>NZ_OW485604.1 GCF_937425535.1 Rhodovastum atsumiense | reverse complement strand
GATGCTCTGATCGACCTCCTCCACTCCCAGCGGGCAGGCTCATCTATGGTGGCCCCCTGGATGAGGCGGAGTGGCGTTTCTGACAAAATCCACCCGGGCTATGATCGCGACAGGGAAGAGGTGGGAGCATACGGAAGTGGCGGGATTTCAGGGGGCATTCGATGGCGGGATGCGGGGGGACGAGGGAAGCGCCCGTTGATTTTGCAAATTTCCATTGCTTAATAACAACAAATAAAGACCACGTCGCGATGCACGCCCAGATCTGCCTGGTTGCCCCGTTCGTCCAGCTTGCGGAGATTGCCGGAACCGTCCGCAGCACCTGCGGAATAAACTTCGACATCGAGACGGCCAATCTCGAGGAGGCCGTGGCGCTGCTGCCGCGGCTGGAAGCCCGGCACTACCAGGTGCTGATCAGCCGCGGCAGGACCGCCGAGTTGCTGCGCCAGCACAGCGTGCTGCCGGTCATCGACATCACCATCAGCAGCTATGACATCCTGGAGGTGCTGGCCGACCTGGCGGGGCAGCCCTGCCGCGTCGGCATCGTCGGCCATGCCGGCATCATGCGCGACTGCGCGAAAGTCGCCGCCATGCTGGGGATTTCCTTCTACTGCATTCTGTTCGAACAGGCCGACGCGGGGGAATACGCGATGTTGCGCAACCAGGTGCGCGAACGGGTCGCGCGCGAGCCGATCGACGTGATGGTCGGCGACACCATCCCGCAAAGCCGCTTTGGCGAATTGTGCGGGAATTTCCGTCTGATCTCCTCGGGGCCGGAAAGCGTTCGGCAGGCGGTCGAAAGCGCCCAGGCCTTCCTGAACGTCCTGCAGCTTGAACGGGTCACCCGCGACCACCTCTCCACTGTCCTTGACATGTTCGAAAAAGCGGTATTCTCGCTCGACCGGGGCGGGTGCATCACCCACGCCAACCGCACCGCAGCGATGGTCTTCCAGATGAATCGTGCGGAGATGCTGGGTAAGCCCATCGAGGCCGTCGATCCGGCCCTGGCCGTCGCGCGGCAGACCATCGCCGATGGCATCTGGGAAGTGGGCCAGGTGGTGGAAACGCGGCACGGCCGCATGGTCTGCTACCTTTATCCCATCAACGGTAACGGGGCATCCCACAGCATCGTCTTCGCCCTGGAACGGGTGGAACGGCTCTATACGATCGAGCGGCGGGTCCGTTACCAGGAACAGCAAAAGAGCAAGTTCACCGCGACCTACCGGCTGGATGATTACGTCACCTACGACACGGCGATGCAGGCGCGGCTGGAACTGCTGAACCGCTACGCCGGAACCGACGCGACGGTGCTGATCATCGGCGAGAGCGGCACCGGCAAGGAATTGCTGGCGCAGGGCATCCATAACGCGAGCCGGCGTGCCGGGGGGCCCTTCGTCGCGGTGAACTGCGGCGCATTGCCGCCCACTTTGCTGGAAAGCGAGTTGTTCGGCTATGTGGACGGTGCCTTCACCGGTGCGTCGCGCAAGGGCAAGAAGGGGCTGTTCGAACTGGCCGATAAAGGCACGCTGTTCCTCGATGAGATCGGCGAGCTGGACAAGACGCTGCAGACCCGCCTGCTGCGGGTGATCCAGGAGCGCCAGCTGATGCGGCTGGGAGCCGAGCAGGCCATTCCGGTGGATATCCGCATCGTCGCCGCGACCAACCAGAACCTGGAGGAGATGGTGGTCGCCGGAACCTTCCGCCAGGACCTGTTCTTCCGGCTGAATGTCCTGAAGTTCGAAACGCTTCCCCTGCGGATGCGGCGCCGGGATATCATCCCCAGCGCGGTGTTGCTGCTGCGCCGGCATGCGCGCGCCTACAAGACCGACGTGGTCGATCTCGATGCCGGGTTGCGCCAGGCACTGCTGCAATATGGCTGGCCCGGCAATTTCCGGCAGTTGAGCAACATCATGGAGCGCATTGCCATCACCGCCCCGGATCCGGTGGTGCGCCTCGACACCGTCGAGCCCGCGCTAAGCGATTTGCGCAGGCCGCCCGGCAAGCCGCCTGCGCAGTGCGCGGCGTGTGAATTCGCCCAGGACGATCTGGAAGCCGTCCGCCTGCGGATCGTCGCCAAGGTCATGGCCGAGGAAAGCAACTGCAAGAGCCAGGCGGCGCGCCGCCTGGGGATCGATCGGGGCACGCTGAACCGCTGGCTCAAGGAACTGGACGGCAAAGCCCGGCATTAGAGCGACATCGGCCGCACCGGCGACAGCCCGCCGGGCGCTCCAGGGCCTGCTCGGGCCGCATGGGGCGGCCTTACGCTGCCTCGTAATCCCTGGCCGGGCAGCCTGCGGTAAAATACCGCAGGCTGTGTTGCAATTTACCGCAAGGGCCAGAGCGGCGCTGCCGGCCGGGCCGCAGGAATCAGCTATCGGGCGACCTGTCGAGATCTGGCATATCGCTTGCATATTCAGAGGCTGACAATAATCCAGCCGCCGGGTCGCAGAAGGAAAGCCGGAACGCCACGTCACACCACAAATCGTTCGGAAAGATCGCCGTTCCAGATACAGGCGAGCGCCGTTTCTTGACGATTCTTCTAACATCGTACTGCAGTTGTTGCTTCTTAATTCCAAGATTGTGCGACTGTTATACGAATAATAATAAAGATAATTGTTGAAACGGCGGCATATACTGAAAAAATCGAGGAGTACGTTTGTGAAGCAAGTGCCGATCAAGAAGATGATCGAGGCCGTGCCGGGCGGGATGATGGTGGTGCCGTTGCTGACCGGTGCCATCATCAATACGTTCTTCCCTGATACGCCGAAATTCTTTGGCTCGTTCACGGGGGCCTTGTTCACCGGCGGCATGCCGATCCTGGCCGCGTTTTTCGTGTGCATGGGCGCCAGCATCGACGTGCAGGCGACGCCCTATGTGCTCAAGAAGGGCGGATCGCTGTTCCTGACCAAGATCGCGATCGGCGCCGTCTTCGGGGTCATCCTCGGTCATTTCCTGGGAGAGGCGCCGATTTCCGGCGGCATGTTCGCCGGGATTTCGACCCTGGCCATCGTTGCCGCCATGAACGACACCAATGGTGGCCTCTATTGCGCCCTGATGGGCCAGTACGGCCGCTCGCGCGATGTCGGCGCCTATTCCATCATGTCGCTGGAATCCGGCCCCTTCCTGACCATGGTGACACTGGGCCTGGCCGGCCTGTCCGCCTTCCCCTGGCAGACCATGCTGGGCGCCATCCTGCCGCTGCTGATCGGCATGGTGCTGGGCAACCTGGACCGCGAGATGCGGCTGTTCCTGGGCAAGATCGCACCCGGGCTGATCCCGTTCTTCGCCTTCGGCCTGGGCGCCGCGCTTGACCTCAGCAAGGTCTGGACCGCCGGGCTGCTCGGCCTGGGGGTGGGTGTCGCCGTCGTGGCGGTCACCGGCACCGCCCTGTTCATCGTCGACCGCCTGACCGGCGGCAGCGGCGTGGCGGGGGTGGCCGCGGCCTCGACAGCCGGCAATGCGGCGGCGGTTCCCGCCATCATCGCCGCGTCCAATCCGGTTTATGCCGACGCGGCGAAAAGCGCCACCATCCTGGTGGCCGCCTCGGTGGTCGTCACCGCCGTGCTGGTCCCGCTTGTCACCGCCTTCGTCGCCGCCAAATTCGGAACACCGAAAGAGGAAGCGGGGGAGGAGGCGGTCGGCGTGCCAGAGATCGTGCACCCGTGAGCGCTTGCCGGCGACAGGGGCGTGCCCGTCGCCGGCTTCCCTTTGCAAGTACAGCGGCGCAATGCCGGACCAAGGAGGCGCGTTGATGGACAGCACGGTCGAAATCGCCTTTGGGCGCAGCCAGTTGCCGGTGCGGTTGCCGGCCGGGGCCGAACCGACGATCATCCGCAAGGTCGCCCTGGCGAAGCTGCCGGACCAGGCGCTGGCCGTCCGCCATGCCCTGGCGCGGCCGGTCGCGGCCAGACCCTTTGCTGAACTGGCCCAGGGGCGCCGCAGCGCCTGCATCCTGATCTGCGACATCACCCGGCCGGTGCCCAACAGGCTGTTCCTGCGCCCGATGATCGAGGGGTTGATGGCGGCCGGCCTGCCGCCGGAGCGCATTTGCGTGGTGGTGGCGACCGGCCTGCACCGCCCCAATGAAGGCGCCGAACTGGCGGAACTGGTCGGCGACCCCTGGGTGCTGGAGACGGTGCGGGTGGAAAACCACTTCGCCCGCAACGACGCCGACCATGTGGACCTGGGTGCCACCTTGCGCGGCACCCCGGTCAGGATCGACCGGCGCTTCGTCGAGGCCGATCTGCGCATCGTCTCCGGCTTGATCGAGCCGCATTTCATGGCCGGCTGGTCCGGCGGCCGCAAGGTGATCGCCCCCGGCGTGGCGCACCATGAAACCATCCGCACCTTCCACTCGGCGCGGTTCATGGAGGATCCGCTCGCCGTCCAGTGCAATCTCGTGGGCAACCCGCTGCACGAGGAGCAGCTGGAGATCGTCCGCAAGATCGGCGATGTCTATGCCATCAACACGGTTCTCGATGAGGACCGCGACCTGGTCTACGTGAATTTCGGCGAGGTCGTCGCCAGCCATCTGGAAGCGGTCGGGTTCATCAGCGAGGCGACGAAGATCGGGATCGGCCGGCGGTTCAGGACGGTGGTCACCTCCTCGGCCGGCTATCCGCTCGACAAGACCTACTACCAGACGGTCAAGGGCATGGTCACGCCCATGGACATCCTGGCGCCGGGCGGAACGCTGATCATTGCATCGGAATGCTCCGAGGGTTTCGGCTCCGCCGAGTTCCGCGATGCCCAGGCGAGGATGGTCGAACTGGGCCCGGAGCGCTTCCTGGCGACGCTGAAGGCCAAGACCTTTGCGGAAATCGACGAATGGCAGACGGAGATGCAGCTCAAGCCGATGCGAGTCGGGCGCATCCAGCTTTTCACCACCGGGCTGAGCGCGGAGGAACGCCGCATCACCGGGGTGGAGCTGATCACCTCGGTGGAACAGGCCGTGCGCGACAGCATCGAGCGTCATGGCGATCCGGCGGTGGCGGTGATCCCCGAGGGCCCCTATGTGGTGCCGGTGTTCGTCGGCAATGGCTGAGCGCTTGCACATCCATCTCGATGCGGTCGGCGGCGTGGCCGGCGATATGTTCGTGGCCGCCATGCTCGACGCCCGGCCGGATCTTCGCCCGCTGGTGTTCGCTGACCTGGCGGCGGTGATGCCCGCGGATTGCGGGCAGCCGACGCTGACCGAAGGGACCACCAACGGTATCGCCGTCCACCGTTTCACCCTGGCCGGGGCAGGGGGCGGTGCGGCGGCCGGGCGAGGCGGTCACGAACACGGCCACAAGCATGATCATGCGCCTGCTCATGCTCACGCCCATCATCCTGACGCGCACGGCCCCGGCCATGCCCATCAGGATCATCACCATCACGGCGCGGCGTCCGGGTGCGATTTTTCCGCGCTGGTCCAGCGGATTTCCGCGGCATCGCTGAGCCCGGGTAGCGCCGGGCAGGCCATCGCCATTCTGCGCGTGCTGGCCGAGGCCGAAAGCCGGGTGCATCGCCAACCCGTGGAGGAGGTGCATTTCCACGAGGTCGGCGACTGGGATTCGCTGATGGATGTGATCGCCGCCGGCAGCATCATCGCCGCCCTCGGTGATGTCAGCTGGAGCGTTTCGGAACTGCCCAGGGGGCATGGCCTGGTCCGGACACGGCATGGCCTGCTTCCGGTGCCGGCGCCGGCAACGGTGGAAATCCTCAAGGGCATAGGTTTATGCTGGCGCGATGATGGCATCGGAGGGGAACGCGTCACCCCCACCGGGGCCGCCATCCTGGCGCATCTGCTGCGCGATATGGCATGCCGAACGCCCGGCGGTCCCCTGGTGGCCACCGGGACCGGCGCGGGCACGCGGGAGATGGCCGGCATGCCCAATATTCTGCGCGCCCTGCTGTTCGCCGCCCGGCAACCGCCGCAGGATGCCCAGGGGCAGGCGGAGGAGGTCGTGGTCCTGTCCTTCGACGTCGACGACATGACGGGCGAGGAGATCGGCATCGCCGCCGATCGCCTGCGTGCGGCGTGCGGCGTCCTTGATCTCAGCCTCGGCAGCCGGATGGGAAAGAAGGCACGTCCGACCAGCGATTTCCGGCTGCTGGTCCGGCCGGAATGCCTAGCCTCCGTCAGCGAGCGATGCTTCGTCGAAACCTCAACGATCGGGCTGCGCTGGCGGCGGGAGCAACGGGTCTGCCTGCCGCGCATGGCCGAGAGCCTCATCATCGAAGGGCAGAGCCTGCGACGCAAACGCGTGGTGCGGCCCGGGGGGCAGAGTTCCTGCAAGGTGGAAAGTGACGACGTGGCCGGTTTCGAGGGGTTGGTCCGGCGGCGCCGGGTGAAGCGGTTGGGCGAGAACACAGGGGAAAAATGATGACGCTTGCAGACCGGCAGGCTGATCTTGTCTCGGCACTCGACCGCCACGCCGCCCTGGCGATCGCCGTCAGCGGCGGCGTCGACAGCATGGTCCTGACCTACCTTGCTTCCCGCTTTTCCCGGGCCTCCGTCACCGCCGTGCATGCGGTCTCACCGGCGGTCCCGGCGCTGGCGACGGCGCGGGTCGAGGCACATGCGCGGCGGCATGCATGGGCGCTGCGTCTGGTTGACGCGCGGGAGCTGGAGGATCCGTCCTACCGGGCCAATCCGGTCAATCGCTGCTTTCACTGCAAGACCAATCTTTATGCCTGCATCCGCAAGGTGACCAGCGGGCCGATCGCCTCGGGAACGAATATTGACGACCTGGGCGATTACCGGCCAGGACTGGAGGCGGCACGCCAGTACGGTGTCGTGCATCCTTTTGTCGAGGCCGGGCTGCACAAGGCGGACATCTATGCCCTGGCGCGGGCGCACGGGCTTGACGACCTGGCGGCCCTGCCGGCCCAACCCTGTCTGGCCAGCCGCATCGAAACCGGCATTGGCGTCGACGCGACATCCCTGCGCTTCATCGAGGCGACGGAGAACGAATTGGGCGCGCTGCTGCCCGCGACGAGCGCCATAAGATGCCGGATCATCGCGGGCGGGATCTGCGTTGAATGCGCGCCGCTGCCGCAGGACGATGCGCGCGCTCGCATCGAGCAACGCATGCATGAGCTGTGCCGCGCCGATGGCCGGCGGTTCATCGGGATGCGTCCCTATCGGCGCGGTTCTGCCTTCCTGAGGGATGCCGCGGAATGACCGACTTCGTGATCGACTGGGAGCGTGAGAGGCGCACCGGCGTGGCCGAGGCGTTGCTGTGCGCGGGCAAGACGGCGGCGCAGATCGGGGCGATCCTGACTTCCGCCGGTGGCCGCCGCCTGCTGCTGACCCGGTTGAGCGAGGAAAAGTTGGCCGCATTGCCGGCGGCAATGCGCGGCGCCCTCGATTATGATCCGCTGTCATCTACTGCATTTTTCGGCGACAGCATCGTGCCGGACAGCGTGGGGCCGGGCATCGTCTGCGCCGGCACATCGGATCTGACAGTCGCGCGGGAGGCTGCCCGCAGCCTTGCCTTTGCCGGCTATCGGGCACCGGTGATCGCGGATGTCGGCGTCGCCGGGCTGTGGCGGCTGATGCAGCGGCTGGAGGAGATCCGCGGCTTCGCCGTGGTGATCGCGGTCGCCGGAATGGAAGGCGCGCTGTTCAGCGTGCTGGCCGGGTTGGTGGATGCCCCGGTCATCGCCGTGCCCAGCTCGGTTGGCTATGGCGTGGCGGCGGGCGGGCGGGCGGCGTTGCACGGCGCCCTGGCCTCCTGCGCGCCCGGCCTGGTAACCGTCAATATCGACAACGGCTTCGGCGGCGCCTGTGCCGCTATCCGCATGCTGCGGCGCATGGCGCCGGGCGGAGCGCCTTCAGGCTGACTATCAACGGTCAGCCTACAAAAGCGATGGCACAGGCACCCGCGCCCAGGAGGACAACGCCATGAAGATCGTGATCGCTCCGGACTCGTTCAAGGAAAGCCTCTCGGCCATGGAGGTGGCCACCGAGATCGAGGCGGGTTTTCGCGAGGTCTTTCCGCAGGCGAGCTATGTCAGGCTTCCCGTCGCCGATGGCGGCGAAGGCACGGTCGAGGCCATGGTGGCGGCCACCGGCGGCCGACGTGTCGAGCTGGCGGTGACCGGGCCGCTGGGCGAGCCGGTGCCGGCCTTCTATGGCCTGACCGGCGATGGCCGGATCGCCGTCATCGAAATGGCGGCGGCCAGCGGCCTGATGCTGGTGGCGGCCGCCCGGCGTGACCCGCTGCGGACGACCACCTATGGTGTCGGGGAGTTGATCATCGCGGCGCTGGACCAGGGGGCGCGGCGCTTCATCATCGGCATTGGCGGCAGCGCCACCAATGACGGCGGTGCGGGAATGCTACAGGCGCTAGGCGTGCGGCTGATCGACCGTGACGGCCGCGACATTGGCTTCGGGGGCGCGGCGCTGGAAGGTCTCGACCGCATCGACATCAGCGGGATGGATGCGCGGATCAAGGCGTGCCGGATCGAGGTCGCCTGCGATGTCGACAACCCGCTGATCGGTCCGAAGGGGGCGTCCGCCATTTTCGGCCCGCAGAAGGGGGCCACGGCGGAGATGGTGGCGCGGCTTGATGCCAATCTCGCCCATTACGCCCGGTTGATCCGGGGGCAGTTGGGCGTCGACGTGGCGACGCTGCCGGGAGGCGGGGCCGCCGGCGGCCTGGGGGCGGCGCTGCATGGGTTCCTCGGCGCGGAACTGCGCCCTGGCGTGGAGATCGTGACCAATGCCGTGGGGCTGGAGGCGATGCTTGCCGACGCCGATCTGGTCATCACCGGAGAAGGTCGCATCGACAGCCAAAGCATCCATGGCAAGACCCCCATCGGCGTCGCCCGCGTCGCTCGGCGCCATGGCAAGCCGGTCATCGGCATCGCCGGGTGCCTGAGTGACGATGCCGCCGTGGTGCACGACCACGGGATCGCGGCGGTGTTCAGCGTCCTGCACAAGACCTGCTCGGTGGAGGAGGCGCTTGCTGCGGCAGCCGGCAACCTGCGACGCAGCGCGCGAAATGTGGCGCAGGTGCTGCGGTTGGGAATGGGGATTGTCTCATGATGGGGGGCAGGCCGCGAGAGGTGAACCCCGCGCTCAGCCAAGCTGGTGAGCAATTATACCAACCCGCCTAAAGATTCTGTGGTTTCCAGGCAACGTTCCTCCTTCGTGGCGCCCGATCGGAGCCACGTGACCGGAACGACGAGAGCCGACTTGGATGACTACGCGGCTTTGGTGGCGAACGGCGCTGACGATCCGCTGGCATTGTCAAGTTGTCGGCCTATGGACGCGTTTGGTCGCGCCACACGACGTTCCTCGTGTTCACGCTGCGATCTGGACGCACGTCTCCTGTCGTCACACCCGGAAGGCCTCGGCGCGTACACGCCGGTATTGAGCGGCGGTCATCAGATGGCGCCGCGGCCGGAAGTGGCCGTAGATCATGGCGTGCGATGACAGGAAATGCTGAGCCTGCTTCGATGACTTGAACCGCTGCATCTGCCGCTCTCGACGTCGCGTCGGTCGATGTGAGTTCTCCGCTCTGTTGTTCAGGTACCGGCTGCTCCGGTGTTTCACCTCGGGCAGGATCTCGCGGTGCGCGACGCCATAGCTGCGTAGACCATCGGTGATGAGGCGCTTCGGTTTGTACCTGAGCCCAGCGAGCAGGCGCTTGAAGAAGCGCTTCGCCGCGGCCGCATTCCGGCGCCCCTGCACCAGGATGTCGAGCACGACGCCGTGCTGGTCCACCGCGCGCCAGAGATAGTGCAGCTCGCCGTTGATCCGCAGGAAAACCTCATCAAGGTGCCAGGTGTCGCCCGGCTTTGGCCGTCGTCTCCGCAGCTTGCGGGCGAAGTCGGCGCCGAACTTGTGGCACCACTGTCGAATGCTCTCGTGGCTGACGGTGACGCCCCGCTCGGCGAGGAGCAGTTCCACCTCTCGGAAGCTCAGGCCGAAGACATGGTAGAGCCAGACCGCGTAGCTGATGATTTCGGCTGGGAAGCGGTATCCCGGGTAGGTGGCGGGCTCGGAGCTCATCTCGGCAGAATGCCCCAGCCGCATCGTTCCGGCCAGAGGCCGCGAACTTGACAATGCCACCGAAGCGCCTCATCACCGATGGTCTACGCAGCTATGGCGTCGCGCACCGCGAGATCCTGCCCGAGGTGAAACACCGGAGCAGCCGGTACCTGAACAACAGAGCGGAGAACTCATACCGCCCTGCCTATGAACTGATCTCTTTGAGCCACGGATAGGCGGTGAGCGACCTGAGCGTGTCGGGGGTGAGCGCGCACCAAGCGTCAGCGCAAGCCTGGACAATGTCGTCGTAGGTGGCGAACACGCAATGCGAGAGAAATCGTTCTCGCAGATAGAGCCACACACGCTCGACCGGGTTTAGTTCGGGCGCGTATGGAGGCAACATCACCAGGCTGACCCGGTCAGGCACTACAAGATCGCTGGAGGCATGCCAACCCGCACCGTCGAGCACCAGTACGGCCTGCGCATCGGCGGCAAGGCGTGCCGCGAACTCGTCGAGGAAAATCTGCATGGTCTCGGTCGAGACGGGGGACTGTCTCATGATTGGGGGTCAGGCCGCGAGGGCTGCTGGCGGATGCTGATCGTTGGCGATCTGGAAGCGGTTCCTGAAGCCGGGACCGAAGGCACCGTTGTAGACAGCGCAGCGAATTTGCAGCAGAAGATCGGCACCGCGTCGGCTCCAGCGCATCTGCTGCGATTTGTTCATTCGGCGATTCACCAGGAAATTGGCGGTCCCTTCGGTAATGGCCGTCCCAACCCGCAAGCCGGCACGGTGACGTTCGGCGTAATTGACCATCCACTCAGCTTGGCCGACCAGATAGCCGTCCAGCGCCAATAACGCTGCCCACAGCTTGCGCGATGACGGCACGCGTGACGTCCGTTCCGTCGCCTCACTCTGGAAAGCGTGCATGACCTTGCGGATGCGCCCGATGCTGACCTGGGCATCCTTGGCCTTGCCGTTCCACAGACGCCAACGCAGCCGGTCGACCTCCGTCACGATCACGGCCTTTGCCTCTCGCCGTGCCGGTGTGTCGGTCGACAAAGCGCCAGCGGTTTGCTCCAGGTGTTGCAGCCGCATCGCGATGTGAAACCAATCGAGGATGGGGAGCTCGGCGACGCCGCTGGCGACCAGGATCGAGCGCAGACCGGCACAGCCGTCGGTGAAGCCGGTCAGTGTCGTGGCGTCGGTTCGACCGACGCTGTCCAGCCTTTGGCCGATCAGCGTCACAAGATCCGTCTCCGCTCCGGCTACGGATCCGAACACCTGTCGATTGCCCGCGTCGGTCTCAACGTTGCCGACCCTGACTTCCAGATGCCGCTCGGTCTTCTCGCAGCTGCGGATGAACGTCGAGTCCACGCTGATGGAAATCGCCGTCGCTGGCGTTACGGACGGGGCCACCGGGCGATGCCGCAACTGCTCGCCAAGCATCATCGTATGGCGACGCAGGGTCTCGTGAGTCTTGCCAGCCTCAATCGGGAACATCTGCTCCAACACGCCGGTCGCCACGCGGTAGGTCATCAGCGCCGAAAGATGGGCCTGCAGGCGATCGAGTTCAGGAGCCGATCGGCAATGCGACGGCCAGTCAACACCGCCCTCGACCCCGCCACAGCCGCCGCAGCGGAACCGCGGCAGCCGTACGATCACCTGGCCGAACAGGGTTGCAATCCGATGCTGGCGGTAGTCCTTCATGTGACAAGCGCCGCCGCAGGATCGGCAAGTCGGCCGCCGTACAGCATGTTCCCTGGTCTGGGCAGCGACCACCGCGCGCTGGATGGCGGTCAGCAGTTCCTTTGCCTCAGCCAAGTTCAGTGTCTGTCCGCGAGGATCTTGAATTTAGATAATGAGTTACCAGTTTCCTCGTATGTGGACCAAGGAGAACCGAGCCCGCTACGATCGTAGCGGTCTGCGCTATGAGAGCGACCTGACCGACGCTGAATGGGCGTTGGTGGCACCGTTAATTCCGCCGGCCAAGCATGGTGGTGCGACACGCAGTGTCGACGAGCGGGAGATCGTCAACGGGTTGATGTACATCCTGAGCACCGGTTGCCAATGGCGGGCGATCCCGAAGGACCTGCCACCGCGCAGCACGCTGTGGGGCTATTTCGACCGCTGGGAATGGGACGGCACGCTGAAGCGCATCCATCATGCGCTCTACGTGCAATGCCGCGAACAGGCTGGACGTGAGGCCAGCCCGACGGCCGCGATCATCGACAGCCAGAGCGTGAAAAGCGCCGAAAAAGGGGGGAGTCGATCGATCCGCCTGGGTACGATTCGGGCAAGAAGATCAGGGGCAAGAAGCGCCATATTCTCGTAGATACCGAGGGCTTCGTGCTGGAGGCGATCGTGCATGCCGCCGACCTGCAGGATCGCGACGGCGGCGTCCTGCTGTTGGCCACCCTGTTCGGCCTGTTCCCGTTCCTGCGCAGGCTCTACGCTGATGCGGCCTACCAAGGCCCCAAGTTCGAGGCGGCGGTGAAGCGTCTCCTGCGGCAGGTCAAACTGGAGATCGTCCGTCGGGCCGATGCCGCCAACGGCTTTGTGGTGTTGCCGAAACGCTGGATCGTCGAGCGCACGATCGGCTGGCTCAACCGTTGCCGCCGACTCGCCAAGGACTGGGAGAACCTGAACCGCAAGGCGCTCGCATTCCTGCGGCTCGCCTCAATTCGCCTGATGGTCCGAAGGCTCTGCCAAACCGCATGAACTTCTCGGACAGACACTCAGACCCAGATTGGCGATGTCGCGAAGATCAGCCGGCTTCGCAATCTCCATCACGTCCGTGCCCTGGCCATCGCTATCAGCACCGGTCTCCACCAGCCGTACAATCCATGCCACCCGCGCCATCCCACCGAGAGAATAGCGCCATAGATTATCACCTATTTGTTCCCACCCCCAATCATGAGACAGTCCCGCTGGACCTACCTGTATCGTGCGGTCGACAGCCGCGGCCAGACCATCGACTGAGGTGGACCCCGGATCCCGGACAGTCGGATAAGCTTAGTCCGACCGGATATGGAACGACTTGAGATGAGTGGGGAACGAAAGCGCTACTCGGCGGATTTCAAGGCGAAAGTGGCTTTGGAGGCGATCCGGGGGGAGCTGACAGTGTCGCAGCTGGTGAGCAAGCACGGGGTGCACCAGACGCTGATCAACGGCTGGAAGAAGGTAAGCGTAAGCTGATGACCGCCTACCGTGCATTCCCGTAATCGGGGATGGTCTCGCCCACGCGGACGACCAAGCGAGTGTCCATTACCGGTGCAAGTGGACACTTGCGGGAGCGAGGGAGGTTTGGCGAGGATGGTGAAAGAGGCAGCGGGAGCGACGGGTCGAACGGCGACAAGCAGCGGCCGGCGGAAACGGCGGTCGTACTCGGAGGAGGAGAAGCGCCGGATCGTCGCCGAGGCGAACCAGCCCGGTGCGTCGGTCGCGGACATTGCTCGGCGCTATGGAATCAACGCGAACCTGCTGTTCAATTGGAGGCGGCTGTCACGGGAGGTGGCACCGGCCGAAGCTGGGGCGAGCGGGTTGTCGCAGCATCAGCAGCCCAACGGCGTCACCACGGCAACCGAGCCGCCGGCTTTCATTCCGATCGGCATGTTCGGACAGGCTGAGGACGAAGGTCCTGCGCTGATGGCTGCGCCAGGAGCTGTGACTGGCGCTGACGTTCCGTCGCGAGGTCGGACGCCGGCACGGCCGGTGTTGGACGATCGGCCGGGAATGATCGAGATTGACCTGGTGGATGGCACGCGCCTGCGAGTGGACGCTTTCGTCAACGAGCGATCGCTGCGACGCGTGCTCACGGTGTTGAGGGCGACATCGTGATTTCTATCGCACCCGGGACGAAGGTTTACCTGGCCTGCCGTCCGGTCAGCATGCGCTATGGCTTCGACGGGCTGGCGGCACAGGTGAAGCAGGTGCTGGAGGCTGACCCCTTCTCGGGGCATCTGTTCCTATTCCGCAGCAAGCGGGCCGATTACCTGAAGATTTTGCATTACGACGGAACTGGCCTGTGCCTGTTCGCCAAGCGGCTGGAGAGCGGCAAGTTCGTGTGGCCGCCGATCGTGGATGGCGGCATGGTTCTTACGCCTGCGCAACTCGCTTTGCTGCTCGAGGCGATCGACTGGCGGCGGACAGTGGCGCCAGACCTCCCGCGCCGCCCTGTGGCGGTCTGAGGGGCAGAGACAGCAAGAAGCGCTGTACTTCCAGGGCAGGCCGTGGCACCCTCTGGGCATGTCATTGGCCGATTGCCCGCTGCCGACCGACCCGGAGGCGCTGCGCAGCCTCGCTGCCGACCTGCAGGCTGAACTCGCGCGCAAGGAACGCGAGATCGCCGCCAATGCCGCTGAGATTTATGCCAAGACGCTGCACATCGAAAAGCTCAAGATGCAGCTGGCGGCGCTGCGGCGGGCCCGGTTCGGTCGCTCCTCGGAAAAGCTCGACCATGACATCGAGCAGCTCGAACTGCTGATCGGCGAACTCGAGGAGAACGTCGCAGCGGACGAGGCGCGGGCCAAGACGCCCGGTCCGGCCACCGGCAACGCCAACCCCGTGCAGCCGCGGCCGCGTCGCCAGCCGGTGCGCACGCCGCTGCCCCCGCACTTGCCGCGCCAGACCGTCGTCCATGAGCCGGCCTGCACCTGCCCCGGCTGCGGCGGCACCACCTTCAGCCGCATCGGCGACGACGAACGCGAAGTGCTCGAATACGTCCCGGCCAGCTTCAAGGTGATCAAGCATGTCCGCCCGAAGCTGAGCTGCCGCGCCTGCGAGACCGTCATGCAGGCGCCTATGCCGACGCTGCCGATCGAGCGCGGACGGCCGGGGCCGGGCCTGATCGCCCATGTCCTGGTCTCGAAGTTCTGCGACCATGTGCCGCTGCACCGCCAATCGGTCATCTACGCCCGCGAAGGCGTCGAGCTCGGTCGCACCACCCTCGCCGACTGGGTCGGCCAGGCCGAGTTCCTGCTCTCACCGCTCGCCGAGGCGATCGGCTGCCATGTCCGCGCCGGCTCTGTCCTCCACGCCGACGACACCACCGTCCCGGTGCTGGCGCCTGGCCGCGGCAAAACAAAGACCGGTCGATTGTGGACGGTCGTGCGCGATGAAAGGCCGTGGGGATCGGACATGCCGCCGGCAGCATTCTATCTCTACTCGCCCGACCGCAAAGGCATCCGCGCCGAAGAACTGTTGGGCAACTGCAGCGGCTTCCTGCATGCCGACGGCTACACAGGTTTCGACCGACTCTACCGCCCGACCACACCCGGTGGCGACGCGCCGCTGATCGAAGTCGCCTGCTGGAGCCACGCGAGACGCGGCTTCTACGAGGTGCACCACGCCACCGCCTCGCCGATCGCCCTAGAGGCGCTCGAACGCATCGCCGCGCTGTTCGCCATCGAGAGCGCCATTCGCGGCCAACCGCCGGAACGGCGGGTGGCAGTGCGACAGGAGCACGCGACCCCGCTGCTGGAACAACTGAAGGTCTTCCTCGAGACTTCGCTCCGCCAGGTGAGCGGCAAGAGCGAACTGGCCAAAGCGATCCGCTACGCCCTGTCGCGGTGGAAGGCGCTGGCCCGCTACGTCAGCAACGGGCGACTGGAGATGAGCAACAACGCGGCCGAAAGAGCCATGCGTTCCCCGGTCCTCGGCAGGCGCAACTACCTCTTCTGCGGCTCCGACGCCGGCGGCCGTCGCGCCGCCTGCATCTACACCATCATCGAGACCTGCAAGCTGAACAGCATCGACCCGCAGGCCTACCTCACCGATATCCTCGGCCGCATCGCCGATCATCCCATCCAGCGCATCAGCGAACTGCTCCCCTGGCACTGGAAAAAGTAGCCCAGCACCCGCTCGGCGCCGAGGGCGAATACCGCGGTCATCGGCTGACGCTTACCGCCCTCCGTGCGAGGGCGTGGATCGAAACACCGTGATCGCCGGCACGTCGAGCACCTCGGCGATCGTCGCCCTCCGTGCGAGGGCGTGGATCGAAACTTCACCGCGTCCGGTGAGATGCCGGCCGGCTGCGGTCGCCCTCCGTGCGAGGGCGTGGATCGAAACACGCAGCTCTGCGTCTTGCCGACACGGGCGCTGCAGTCGCCCTCCGTGCGAGGGCGTGGATCGAAACCGCTGGGTCAGCAAGGCATGGCACGCCGTTCGCAGGTCGCCCTCCGTGCGAGGGCGTGGATCGAAACATGATCACAGACATCTCTGATGGGGGATACCCAAGTCGCCCTCCGTGCGAGGGCGTGGATCGAAACTGGACAGTTTCGAGATTCGGCCATTAGGATTCGAGTCGCCCTCCGTGCGAGGGCGTGGATCGAAACGGATGCAATGGCGAAACCAGAGTCATCCCTAAGGGGTCGCCCTCCGTGCGAGGGCGTGGATCGAAACTTCGAACAAGGGGCGGCCCCCCTTACAGCCGATGGTCGCCCTCCGTGCGAGGGCGTGGATCGAAACTTCTGATTGGAGTTGTTATCGTAACTCCATCCAAGGTCGCCCTCCGTGCGAGGGCGTGGATCGAAACAGCAGGTAATCCGCAAGCCTCGCACCGTTATCGGGTCGCCCTCCGTGCGAGGGCGTGGATCGAAACAATGATGATGTCATGGTCAATTCGCTCCGGTCGCAGGTCGCCCTCCGTGCGAGGGCGTGGATCGAAACTCGCTGATCACCGGCCCCTCCACGATTTCGGGCCGGTCGCCCTCCGTGCGAGGGCGTGGATCGAAACACGCTCATGCGCTCCGCAGATCCGGGCGCCGGGGCGTCGCCCTCCGTGCGAGGGCGTGGATCGAAACTGCAGCCCCGGCGGGATCGCAGCGGCGCCGGCGGCAAGGTCGCCCTCCGTGCGAGGGCGTGGATCGAAACAGTTCGTCGATCATGTCTTGGAACAGCTCGTCATGTCGCCCTCCGTGCGAGGGCGTGGATCGAAACCCCAGCCCTGGCAGCTCGCCGAGGGCGCGCTGACGTCGCCCTCCGTGCGAGGGCGTGGATCGAAACTCGTGCTACGCCCTCTGAAGGATTCCGTCCTGAAGTCGCCCTCCGTGCGAGGGCGTGGATCGAAACTCGTTGACCCTCTGCTTGATCAACAGTGCATCTGGTCGCCCTCCGTGCGAGGGCGTGGATCGAAACGACTTCCGGGATAACGGATGGGGCTACTCTAACGGCGTCGCCCTCCGTGCGAGGGCGTGGATCGAAACTCGTCAGGACCGACCTGAGCCATGTAGGTCTTATGTCGCCCTCCGTGCGAGGGCGTGGATCGAAACTCTAGTGGCCGAATTCACCTGTTCGATCATTTCGGTCGCCCTCCGTGCGAGGGCGTGGATCGAAACTGGTCAACCACAACCGCCACCTGTGCCGCCATGCTGTCGCCCTCCGTGCGAGGGCGTGGATCGAAACCTGCATCGGCGAACGAGCCCCACGGACATCCATGGTCGCCCTCCGTGCGAGGG
Organism: Rhodovastum atsumiense; assembly: GCF_937425535.1. Classification (NCBI taxonomy): domain Bacteria; kingdom Pseudomonadati; phylum Pseudomonadota; class Alphaproteobacteria; order Acetobacterales; family Acetobacteraceae; genus Rhodovastum; species Rhodovastum atsumiense. The sequence continues at coordinate 149,832 of NZ_OW485604.1, read as the reverse complement.
CGTGGATCGAAACTCTGCGACAACCTTTATGGATGATCGCAAGCAGCGTCGCCCTCCGTGCGAGGGCGTGGATCGAAACCACTCTGTCATCGAAGGGCGATGAAGGCGAACACGTCGCCCTCCGTGCGAGGGCGTGGATCGAAACCACTCTGTCATCGAAGGGCGATGAAGGCGAACACGTCGCCCTCCGTGCGAGGGCGTGGATCGAAACCACCTGATTGACACTGTAGATTTGGTGCATGGACGTCGCCCTCCGTGCGAGGGCGTGGATCGAAACGCGTCTTGTGCGTCTGCCGTGCATGGAAGCAACGTCGCCCTCCGTGCGAGGGCGTGGATCGAAACTTCCGCATCAAGGAAGACAGTGACAAGCCGCCGCTGTCGCCCTCCGTGCGAGGGCGTGGATCGAAACTTGATCCCGCCGGCGCCGGAGCCCATCCATGCCGGAGGTCGCCCTCCGTGCGAGGGCGTGGATCGAAACAGCAGCCCCGCGCGCACCCCGGATGGTTTCGCGGATGTCGCCCTCCGTGCGAGGGCGTGGATCGAAACTCCGTGCCAGTGTCGACGAGCGCGCCGTAGGTCGTCGCCCTCCGTGCGAGGGCGTGGATCGAAACCGCCGGAAGGCGTTGCCGAAGATTCAGTTGTCGAGTCGCCCTCCGTGCGAGGGCGTGGATCGAAACCACGCCTGCTTGCGGATCATCTGGATGCATCGGCGTCGCCCTCCGTGCGAGGGCGTGGATCGAAACTATGTGACGGTGCGGGTCAGGTTCACCTTGATCAGGTCGCCCTCCGTGCGAGGGCGTGGATCGAAACACGGACGCAAACGGCAACCCGCTCGCTGCAGGGCGTCGCCCTCCGTGCGAGGGCGTGGATCGAAACCGGCCTGGCAAACCGCCTGGGCGTGGCGATCCCGTCGCCCTCCGTGCGAGGGCGTGGATCGAAACTGTTCGGCCGCAGCGAGGTTGCCCACGTCCACGCGTCGCCCTCCGTGCGAGGGCGTGGATCGAAACTCGGCCTGCGCCTGGCGCGCATCAATGCCACCCGGTCGCCCTCCGTGCGAGGGCGTGGATCGAAACGTCAGTTCGTGCTCATCCGGATCGGCAGGATCGAGTCGCCCTCCGTGCGAGGGCGTGGATCGAAACCGTGGGACGATGCGCGCGTGATTGCCCGGTGCCAGTCGCCCTCCGTGCGAGGGCGTGGATCGAAACATCATGACCACGACGTGGGCGAATGCGCTGCGGCACGTCGCCCTCCGTGCGAGGGCGTGGATCGAAACGCCTCATTGGCCTGCTTGTTCGCCTCGAAGCGATGTCGCCCTCCGTGCGAGGGCGTGGATCGAAACTCCTATATGGATTCTCTTATACCAGCCCGCTTAAAGATTGACACACGCCCACTCGCGAGTGCCGATGGAGCGGATGCGATCCGGGTCGTTGACGAGGAAGTCCCAGGCCTGCTTACACGCCTGAACGATCGCCTGGTAGCTGTTCCAGACCAGGCTGCATAGTTTGTTGCTGCGGAGGTAATCCCAGACGTTCTCCATCGGGTTCAATTCCGGCGCGTAGGCTGGCAGGGGAAGCAAGGTGATGTTGGCGGGTACCCGCAGGCCCTTGCTGGTGGCGTGCCACCCGGCGCGATCGCAGACCAGGAGAGCGTGTGCGCCAGGAGCCACCTGTGTGCTGATTTCCTGCAAATGGGCGTTCATGGCTTCGGTATTGACCGCAGGCATGATGACGGCGGCGCCGACGGCTCGATCCGGGCAGATGGCGCCAAACAAGTAGACGGACTCACGGCGGCTGTCGCGCACCATCGGTGGCCGCGACCCGACCGGCGCCCAAACATAGGTCAGCGTCCCCTTTTGGCCGACCCTGGCTTCGTCCTGAAACCAGATTTCTATCGGTGTACCAGCAGTGGTTCCGAGCAGCGCTTCTTTGGCTAAATCACTGAAGCTTTTTTAAAAACGTCCTGCGCCTCCGGGTCCCTCTTGGGATGGAACGGGCGCGGCTTCAGCGGCGTCAACTCAACTCGACTTTGGCCCTTTCGAGGGACATCAAGCCGCATAGGACATCAGCTCGGCCAAGCGCTGCTGCAGGGGTCTTGGATTTTCCGCGGTTCGTGCGCGCGCCCGCCAAGTCGGATAATCGTCCCGCCACAGGATGGGGTTCACTGCCTCCTCTGCCCACAGCACGCGTCTAACGGCGGCGAGGCAATCCGCGAACGTTGGGTCCGGCTTTCTGTACCAGGCAGCGCCGAGCACCGCGAGTTGGCCGGTCCGCGCGGCCATGTCGGCGGCCCACAGCGTCACCAGCGAGAACAGGCTGAGCAGCAACGGCGTGCTTCGGTGGATCGCCCGATCCGACCACTGGCGCTGGGTCTCGAACCCGAGGTGGCGCCGGGCCTCTTGGAAAGTAGGCTCGACCGCCCAGCGCATCGCGTACCATGTCAGGATCTGCAACGCTGACTGCTCCGGATCGGAGCAGACGAAGGCGCGCGTCTCGGCGCGTCCAGCCGGGTCCCTGGTCAGGACCCAGCGCACCGGCATGGTCTTGCCGTGCGCGCTCCACAGCGCCGTGCCGGTCGCGACATCGACCTCCCGCTCCGCCTTCCCATCCTTCGTCCGCCACCCCGGCACGGTCATGCGCTCCCACTTCGTGGCCTTCCGCACCGCCCGCGTGCGCGGCGTCAGTTGCCGGGTGCCGACGACGCGCGACCTGCCTTTCTGGCCTTTCCGGCGTGGCGGCGGCGGGTTGAAGAAGCGTGCGTCCATGCGGCAGCGCGCCACGCACACCGCGCAGTCGCGCAGTGTCCAGAAGAGGTCCAGGCTGGCGTAGGCGCCGTCGCCTACCATCACCAGCCGTCGGCCCGGGCACCAGCGGGCGACCAGCCGCATGGCCCAGGTCGCCTTCTCCGGCAGCGTCTGGTGTCGGCGCTGCCGCCTGACATCGGCCCGTTCCGAGCGGCTCAGAACCGTCAGGAACGGCAACCCCAGTACGCCTGGCGAAGCCGGGCCTGGTCACCACCTGCAGTGACAGCCACCGCAGGCCCGCAACCTTGACGAAGAAGCCGCGGCTCGACCGCACGGCATCGCGGTAGATGCCTTTGTCGCGGATCATGGCGCCGCGCCGACGTTCGACCGAATCGTCCACGGCGATCACCAGTGGCTCGCCCTCCGGCACGAACGCCGTCTGCAGCAGACCAAGCAGGATCCTGGCACCTTGCAGGCCCGACCAGTCCGCCCGCGAGAGGAAGCGGTGGAAGCGGCTGAACCCCTTGTCGGCGGCGCCATCCACCGCCCGCAGGGCCGCGCACACCGTCCGCCGGTTCAGGCACAGCAGCGCTCCCGTCGCCAGCGCCCCCGCGTTCAGCCACGACGGCTGCGTGAACATCGCCGCGAACGGCAGCAGCCACATCTCCATAACCCGGACGTTGCCGGACGCGTCGATCTTCGCCATGACGCTCTCCCCCGTGAGGCCATGCTGTGCCTCTCCTCGGGAGGGAGGATGGGAAATGGTCGGATCGTCAGCAGGGCCGCTGCGCCGCTGGCTCTCTCGTCTGCCCTCGCGACAGCCCCCTGCCAGCCCGGCGTCAGCGCCAGGGTCGCCACCGATGATCCGCTCCGGGGTCCTCGCTCGCTACCGCCGCCTGCGTCAGATCAGCAAGGAACAGCACGCAGCCGTCCTGGACATCATCGCCCACGACGTGCTGCTGGACTGGGCCAGGCGGCTCGACCTGACTGAAGGCAAGGCGGTGGTGCTCGAAAACGACAACGAGCTGACGCTGCCGGAGGATCTGGCCATCTACTTGCCCAGGCTGGGCCGTTCACATCCGCTCGACCGCTATGCCCGGGTCGCACGGTTCACGTCCGACTCCGACGAGGCGATCGTGCTCGCGGCGATGCGCCGGGCATGTTTCTCGCTCTGGCGCATCGAGCGGCGACACCCGGTCACAGGCCTGATCCTGCGCGATCTGCTGCGGGACAAGGAGACCTGGCTGATCGACGAGGCCATGGAGAAGAACGCGCCACTGGGAATGGAGATGGCTGCGCGTCTCCTGCAGCCCGAGAGCTTCGCGATGACCGCCCGTATCATCGTGCCGCTCCTCCCGGACCTGATGACACGTACGGAACTAATGGAAGAGGTGTTCACCAGGGCACCTGCGTTGACGCGCCTCCAGGGGGACACCCTTGCTGGGGACCCGCGTTTCGCGATCGGCGTCTATCGCGCCGCCGTCGCCACGGGGGCGATGGATCGCGTCCGCTTCAAACGCAAATAGGCCCAAATCCATGCGGGCGGCCCCACCACCACACGCCAAAAGCGCCAAAGTCCAGCTCAAGTTGGTGCAGCCATTTGCCCACCGTGCTTTCATGCACCTCCACCGAGAACCGCCGGGCCACTTCCCCTCTGTGCCAATGATGATGAGACAAACGCCCCCCGGAAGTTTACCCTTGAGGGAGCAGGAGAATGTCTCGTGGTTATGCCCAACACGAATGCGCAGACGATGGCGGCCGCTGGCGCCGGCACGCCGGAGGGCCGGAGGCCGATGGTCGTGCCAGCGCCAGCGGCCGCCAATCCCGAGCTTTCTGAGCGTCCCCGGCGCCGCACGTTCACCGCCAAGGAGAAGCTGCACATCCTGCAAGAGGCCGATCGGGCGACCGGTGCGGGCGAAATCGGTGCCCTGCTGCGTCGGGAAGGTCTCTACTCTTCGGCTCTGACCGACTGGCGCCGCCAGCGTGAGGCCGGCATCCTCGATGGTCTCGCTCCGGCCCGGCGCGGGCCGAAGGCGAGCGAACCCAATCCGCTGGCAGCCGAGTTGGCAAAGGCACAGCAGGAGAATGCCAAACTGAGGCTGCGTCTGGAGCGCGCCGAAGCGATCATCGATCTCCAAAAAAAACTAGGTTGGCAAGATTGACTGGCAGGCTTTGTCCTCCAGCTCTGCCAGATAGGCGGTCGGATCACGGCGGAAGCGGGTGCGCATGGTGCGGGCGTGGCGCCGACGATCGAGACGCCGTCGTAACTCCTTCCATCGCTCACGGTCGACGCGGCCAAGATCAGCGCCGTTGGGCGAATGGCGCCTGGTGGCGACGGCGGCGACCAGGCGCGCTTCGCCACGCAGCACGGCCGCGGGTGAGGCCACCTTGCGGCCGGTGGCCCGCCGCTCGTGGTAACGCTGCGAGCCGAACTCATGCTCGAGGTCGTTGTTGGTGCGCGGCAGGCCCAGGACGGCGTAGCAGTGGAACAACCCGGGGCGATAGCTGCGGGTGACCTTACAGAAATGGTCGACGGCGCCGCTGAGGCTGCCTGCGCTGTCACGGTGACGGGCCATGGCGCCGACCAGGCCGTCGAAGCGACGCTGGAGGGTGGCAGCATCCTCGGCATCATGGTTGTTCAGGAGGTGAGCGGCCTTGTGCACCCATGGATAGACCCGCTCGATGTCCGGCCACAACGCGGCCGTCTGCTCCAGACCGCGTTCGATCAGGTCTTGTAGTCGCGCGAGCGGCGGCGTGTCCCCCTTTTTCCGCCACACGGTCCAGGCTGTCCGCCACCGCCTCCAGCCGCCCCTTGAGCTTCAGGCCCGCGGCCGCCAGCGGCGGACGGCCGTCGTCGGTGATGGCACTGCGCACCGCCGCGCAGTAGCCGCGCACCACCTCGGCCTGCGGCTCATCGCTGCCCTCGACGGACCGCTCGATCTGGCGGACGCCGCGAACCCGCTTCTTCAACTCCTTCTTCGCGTGCCGGTCGGCCTCGAAGATCGGCAGCGCCGCCTCGCGCAAAAAGTGGAACTGGCAAAGCTGGTGCGGCACCCCGGGCAGCGCCCGCTCCACTGCCCGACGGATCGAGGTCTGGCCGTCGCTGACCACCCCCACGACCGGCACGCCCACCGCCTCCGTCACCTCCCTCAGCAGCGGGGCGAGGTCCCTGGCCGTGCCGGAGAGCAGGCTCCGCGCCAGCAACACCTCGCCCGAGACGCAGTCGCGCACCACCCACAGGACCTCGTGCCCCACGTCCGGCTGCAAGCCGTCCAGCGCCAGGATCACCCGCCTCTGCTTCGCCAGCAGCGCCCGCAGCCGACGGCTGTCGGTCAACGACGTCGCCAGCAGTTCGTCGTAACGGTCGAGCAGGTTGGTCACGCTCCGCTCGGAGATCTCCAGCCCGCGCGCCCGCAGGGCCTGGTGGATCTCCGGCACGCTGCGGTGGTCGCGGTGGCGCAGCACCCCCGCCAGCGCGATCACGTCCAGCCCAAACTCGTGCTTCGCCAAGGCGATCGAGCCTTCCGCCTCAGGCCGCCAAGGAAGGTCCCGGCGCTCGCAGCCAGCCCGCTCGCAACGCCGAACCTTCAGGCGCAGACGCGTCGGGCCCGCCAACGTCACAAGCGTGCGCTGGTTCTCGTAGCGTACCCGCATCGGGCTGCCGCAGGCCGGGCATGATTCCTGGATAGGCCACAGCACCGTTTCCCGGTCCGGTCGCTCGCGGGGCGATATCCTGGCCATCCGCACCTCCTGAAAGGAAGGTCCACCCCCCAGTCTAGCAGACAGTCAATCTTGCCGACCTAGAAAAAAAGTTTCGGACCTGCTGGGAATACCGCTGGCGCCGATCGAGCGCGACGGCGGGCCGTGATGGAGGCCATCGTCTTCCGCTCGCCCGCACCGGTCACCACGGTGGATGCGTGTGCTGCTCTGGGGCTTTCGCGTGCCGGCGTCTATCGGCGGCGCACTTCTCTGGCTCAGCCGCCGACGGAACGGCAACCACGTCCCGCCTCACACCGAGCGCTGACTGCCACGGAACGGCAAGTCGTGCTCGATCGTCTCCGAGAGCCCCGTTTCGCGGATCTCCCTCCGGCTGAAGTCTACGCCACCCTGCTCGACGAAGGCATCTATCACTGCTCGATCCGGAGCATGTACCGGATTCTCGATGCCCACAACGAAGTTCGTGAACGGCGCGACCAGCTACGCCACCCCGTCTACGCCAAACCGGAACTGCTGGCCGAAGCGCCGAATACGGTCTGGTCCTGGGATATCACCAAGCTGATGGGGCCAGCGAAGTGGACCTACTTCTATCTCTATGTCATCATCGACATCTTCAGCCGCCGGGTGGTTGGCTGGTGCGTCGCCGATGCTGAAAGCGCTGTCCTGTTCAAGGAACTGTTCGAGGACACTCTCGTCAAGCACCAGGTACCACCCGGCCAACTGACCCTGCATGCCGATCGCGGCAGTCCCATGAAGGCCAAGGCCACCGCTCAGCTCCTGGCTGACCTCGGCGTCACCAAGTCGCACAGCCGGCCACAGACCTCCAACGACAACCCGTTCTCGGAGAGCCACTTCAAAACCCTGAAGTATCAACCACGCTTTCCCAAACGCTTCGGCTGCATCGAAGATGCCAGGGAATTCTGCCGTGGATTCTTCACCTGGTACAACCAGGAACACCACCACGTCGGTCTCGGGCTGATGACCCCCGATCAGGTCCATTACGGCCAGGCCGACGACATCCATGCCGCCCGACAGCGCACTCTCAACAGCGCCTTCCAGGCCAATCCCGAGCGCTTCGTCAACAAGCCGCCCGCACCACCCGTCAAACCCACCGCCGTCTGGATCAACCCACCTCAACAGAAGGCTGAACCCGCAAGTCTAAATTAGCCCGCCGGGTGTCTCAAAGTCGTTGACACGTTCCGCTTCCGCTCGCAGGTCCTCGCAGCGCCAGCGCACGACCTGATGCACATCGGGATCAGGTCCCTGGATGACCAGATCTTTCAGCTCGGCTTTCTGCTCAGCGGTCAGAAAGGGTGTGCGGCCGGGGCTGCTGCGCGACTTCAGGCCATCGACTCCCTCATCATTGTACCGCTGCACCCAGTCCCGCAGCGTCTGCCGCTCCATGCCGCTCTGTTCCGCCGCCTCGGTGCGCGAGCGGCCTTCCAGAACCAGCGCCAGCGCAAGCAGGCGGCGCACTTGCGGGCCATCATCACTCTTGGCAGCCAATGCCCGCAATTCAGCGGCTGTGTGGTCCGCCCGCGTAATCGCCAACGCCGCGCCCATGCACTGCCTCCTCCGCGTATCGCCTGGGAACCATCGAATCGAGATCGACCGGGAGTGGCAATTCACAGAAGAGTCAACGTCAAAGCGGGCTGGTATTAGACATCTGTTCCCGCGTCGCCCTCCGTGCGAGGGCGTGGATCGAAACTATAACAACTTGACAACCGGCGCCGTGATTGCCAGTCGCCCTCCGTGCGAGGGCGTGGATCGAAACGAGTATGACCGGGTGATCGCGGTGATTTTGGGCTGGTCGCCCTCCGTGCGAGGGCGTGGATCGAAACTCTTCGGTGGCCACAGTCTCGGCAGTCGAGGCCGGTCGCCCTCCGTGCGAGGGCGTGGATCGAAACCAGGCACCGTCGATCCCGACACTGGTCCCATCCAGTCGCCCTCCGTGCGAGGGCGTGGATCGAAACATGGGCATGGCGATGGTGCCGGCCTCGAAGGAGGGTCGCCCTCCGTGCGAGGGCGTGGATCGAAACACCGGCAACGGGATCCTGATGGTGTCGCCGAGCAGTCGCCCTCCGTGCGAGGGCGTGGATCGAAACCTCGGGCCGGTGCTGCGGCGCGAATTCCTGCAGAAGGTCGCCCTCCGTGCGAGGGCGTGGATCGAAACTGCGCCGGCTGGATGATCGGCGCCATAATGGGAGGTCGCCCTCCGTGCGAGGGCGTGGATCGAAACAAGTGGCCAGGCCAGCGGGTCAAGAACCAGAACGGGTCGCCCTCCGTGCGAGGGCGTGGATCGAAACTCTGCCGTGTTGATCTCCAAACATCCGCTGCGGGTGTCGCCCTCCGTGCGAGGGCGTGGATCGAAACCAGCCTCTGATCGGATGGGGCGGAACAAATCCACGTCGCCCTCCGTGCGAGGGCGTGGATCGAAACAACGTCATGGGCTGGAACGTGCTCATGACCCACGGTCGCCCTCCGTGCGAGGGCGTGGATCGAAACGCTCGGAAGTGGCCGTTACACTCACTGATGGGTGGTCGCCCTCCGTGCGAGGGCGTGGATCGAAACTTAAATTTGCAGCCATTTTTTGGCGACGATCCGTGTCGCCCTCCGTGCGAGGGCGTGGATCGAAACATGAACGAGGTGCGCTGCACTGGCGAGCGCGGCGGTCGCCCTCCGTGCGAGGGCGTGGATCGAAACTTGGTCGGGATGACGCGCAGGTAGCCGCCCTCCGGGTCGCCCTCCGTGCGAGGGCGTGGATCGAAACAGCGCCCCGCTCCTGCTTCAGCAGCTTGCGCAGCGTCGCCCTCCGTGCGAGGGCGTGGATCGAAACATCTACCCGGAATCTTCACGCGCGCGCGCGCGAGGTCGCCCTCCGTGCGAGGGCGTGGATCGAAACATCGGCATCGGTCGGTTCCGGCCTGAGAAGGGAGGGTCGCCCTCCGTGCGAGGGCGTGGATCGAAACTGAGCCAGGGAAGCCGTATTGCCCAGAGCATCGGGCGTCGCCCTCCGTGCGAGGGCGTGGATCGAAACCGCTTCGTCGGCGCCGGTCTGCCGGGCGAGTTCGAGGTCGCCCTCCGTGCGAGGGCGTGGATCGAAACAGGGTTGATGGCAGGTTCAACGTCTTATTGATCCGGCCTGGGCTGTCTTGGAATGAGGCAGGGCTGCGCCCAGGTCTGGCTGATGAAGCACCTGGACATGCGGAGCTTGGCGCCTGCGGCTCAAGAGGAGCGTCGTCGGCAGGTGATCGGGCTACGGGAACGTGGCTTGACCTACGCTGAAATTGCCGCGCAGGTTGGGCTGACCAAGAACGGCGTGTTCGACATCTGCAAGCGCTTCCGAGCGCGTGGGATAGCGGGGTTGCAGACCGGCCCGCGCGGCCCTGCGCCGGGGACCGGACGGTTTCTCGCGGCGACACAGGAAGCGGAGATCCGCAAGCTGATCCGCCGCGGCACGCCGGACGTCTATGGCCTGCCGTTTGCGCTGTGGAGCCGGGCGGCCGTGGCGGCCCTGATCGAGCAGCGCTGCGGCGTGCGTCTGGCGGTACGCACGATGAGCACCTACCTGGCGCGCTGGAACTTCACCGCACAGAAGCCGCTGCGGCGCGCCTATGAGCAGCGGCCCAGGCAGGTCCGGCACTGGCTGGAGAAGGAATACCCAGCCATCCAGGCGAAGGCGCGGCGACAGAAAGGCGCGATCTTCTGGGGCGACGAGACCGGCCTGCGCTCCGACGACGTGCGCGGCCGCGGCTATGCCCCGCGCGGCAAGACGCCCGTGGTGCGCCCTTGCCACAAGCGGGCCAATGTCGGCCTGATCTCGGCGGTGACCAACAAGGGCGAACTGCGTTGGATGGTGCTCGACCGGGGTATCACCGCTACACTGCTGATCACCTTCCTCGAGCGCCTGATCCGCGATGCCAGGAGCAAGGTGTTCCTCATCCTCGACCGTCTGCCAGTCCACCGTGGCCGAGCTGTGCAGGACTGGCTGGCGGGGCGGCGTTCCTAGATCGAGGTGTTCCACCTGCCCGCCTATAGCCCAGAACTCAATCCGGACGAGGGACTGAACGCCGACCTCAAGCAGAGCATCCCGCGCAAGGCACCGGCCCGCAGCCGGGAGGCGCTGAAACGCAACCTCATCGGCCACATGCGCAGGCTCTCCAGGCTGCCAGCCCGCATCCGAAGCTACTTCCGCCACCCCACATTCCGCTACGCCGCCTGATCCAAGATCGCCCAGGCCGGATCAATAGGGTTCCGCGTCGCCCTCCGTGCGAGGGCGTGGATCGAAACCTCCAGTTGACCACGAACGAAGGATTGGAGCGTGTCGCCCTCCGTGCGAGGGCGTGGATCAAAACCCGAGCGCGTCGCTTACCGGATGGCGCTGAATGCGTCGCCCTCCGTGCGAGGGCGTGGACCGAAACCTGCAACAGCTCCAGCGCTTCCTGCAGGCCCTCTGTGCCAATGACGATGAGACAAACGCCCCCCGGGGGTTTACCCTTGAGGGAGCAGGAGAATGTCTCGTGGTTATGCGCAACACGAATGCGCAAATGATGGCCGCCGCTAGCGCCGACACGCCGCCGCGCGCCGCCTGGTTGCCGAGCGCGCAGGCGACAAAGGATTTGTCGGGTCCGTGTTCAAGGTTCCAGCTCGCACCTCGAAGCATAACCGGAGATCGACGATGGCTCCCCCCCCTTGGGGGGCCCTCGGCTGCTACACCACGGTCTGGGACACGGCCCCAGGGGGTGCCGGTTTCCTGCGTGATCCACCGCCGCTTTCCAGCGTGGTGAGGTGCCGGTTTCGAGCGTGATCCACAGCCGGTTTGCTCCGTGCTGTACATGCTCCGCTAGGAACTTGTCCCGCAGCACTTCCAACTCGGTGCGCAACCCAGCCGCATTGGCTGCCCGGTCCTGTGCCAGGCGGCCGAGGAATGCCCGGGCTGCGATGCCATGATTTGCCCGCGCGGCCGCCTGCAGGTAATCGGCAAACGATACCGGATCCGGTTTGCCGTGGAGGTCCTGGAACACCCCCATGTCCGCGCCCGCGTCAGCCGGCAGGTTCACCAGCCGCACCTCGAGCCCGGCCATCACGCGCTTTCCAGCCTCACCCATCTTCTGCGCCAGCGTGATTTCGCCGGTACTCAGGAACAGGGCCCGCCACGACTGGCGCGGCCGTGCGGCACCGTTGCGGGAAGCACGTTGCTTCCCGGCCTCGTTGGCCAGCATGTAAACCACATCCCCGACCTCGCGCCCGTCAGCCTGTCCCATCTCGTCCAGAATCAGCAAGGTGTCGGTGGTCTCCGCCGCGATGCCCTCCAGGCCGTTCGCCGTGCCACGCCACGGATGCAACTGTGCGTCGGCGGTCGGCTTGCCCCAGACGCTCGCTGCCACCACAGCCGCCGTGCTCTTGCCAGTGCGCGAGGCACCGACTAGGTGCAGCCCGCCGGATGACTCGCCCAACACATCCAGCAACGGGCCGGCGAACGCTGCCGCGAGGAACAGACCTAACAGGGTGATGGCAAGGATTCCTTCCACGAGTTCACACAGGGACCGCTGCCGCGCTCTGACGTGACGGTTACAGGCGGGGCGGCACTAATGGCAGCAGCGGGGGCGACCAATATTTGGTGCCGGAAGCCATGCGCGATGACGGCGGCGGCACGCTGATTGCGCCACAGGGTTGCGGCACGATTATAAGCCCAGAAAACGGGCCTCCTCGCCACGGTGCGCAACCGTGCCGGAAACGCTCGTTTGTGGAACGATTGGTGCACGCAGAGGCGTCCATGAAGCAGGCCGGGCGCGCCGATCGCCCAGCTACAGCAAGCCGCCGATCATAGCCGTGCCTGTGTGAACTCGTGGACGGAATCCTTGCCATCGTCCAAAATGCTCTAAGCGCGCAATGTGGCCGCCGGCTCGTCTTCCCCGGCAAGGAGCCGCTGCCGGAGAAGGCTGCATCGCTCGCGAAGCACGCGGACGCCATCGGCGACCTCTGCCCGCATCGCGGCGGCGCCCACAATCTCGGCCTCGCGCCTGTCGAGATCCGCAGTGGCTTCGGCGATCGGCACGCGGGTGAACTCCACGATGGCTCTGTCGAGGGCCGCAGCTTGGTCTTTGGCCGCGCCGACGAAGGCGTTTCGAAGCGTGATCCGCATTTGCGAAAGCAGGCGCTCCCGTTCAGCCTTCTTGCTCTCCTCGCGTGCCTGAAGGCCGAGATCGATTAGGAACGCTGCGACTGGCATCCACTTGGCCGCGTTTCCCGCAAACCTGGCTAATTTGCCCGCCGTCTTCGTCGCTCCCCACGGCTTGAATTTGTGGCCGATGAATTTGGCAACCTGAAGGACGACTTCCTTGACAGCGTCAGGGCTTTTTGCCGCCGTCTCGAGCCCTTCCTTGACTGGCGACACCGCGCCTTTCAGCAGCTTGAGAGTGAGCGTCCACTCCCCGGGCCTGCGGGCCGTGATCTCCACAGAGGCCCGCGCAGCCTGGTTCTCGCCGGACCTGCTCAGCCCGGAGGTCACCTCCGCGCTACGCCGGTCAGCGGCGGCCATCGCTTCCTGCACGTCGGATTCCGCTGCAGACCAGATGGACTCCATCTCTGCCTCGGCCTGGCCCAGCGCCGCGTCGTAGATCTTTCCGATGTCGTCTTCGGTTAGCACGTCCGTCACCTGCGCGAGGGCGTGCTCTGTCTGTGACATCACCGCTGAGTGGGCCCGCTTCGCGCAGGTCCCGCGGATCTCGGCCAGCCGCGCATGGAGTTCGGCCAGCACGCGGCGCTGACGCCGCACCATCTCCACGCCGACGCGGTCATCCTCGGTCTGCGTCTCCGCCCCGACGACAGCATCAAGCGCCTCGTCAGCGATCTGCAGCGGCGTGCGCAGCCGCCCCATCGCGCCGGACTGCTCGACGAAGGCGTTGATGCCGGTCACGAGCTCGTCGATTCGGCTCTGCCGCAAGAATCGCGCCTGCAGCTGCTCTGTGGGCTGCTCCGCCGCCTGCAGGAACTTCGCTGCGGCGCAGAGGAAGATCGGCACGTCCTGATGAGGGCCGAGGACCTTCTGGACCTCCGCCAGCAGCGTCTCCTGCGGGTTCGTCTCTCGGTCCATCTTGTTGATGACGATCGCAGTCTTGCCGACAAGTCCCATGCCTTCCGGGTCGAGGACGAAGCGGAGGTGGGTCGCCAGCCGCGGGTTGAACAGCTCGTTGGTTACGACGAAGAGGACCAGGTCCGCGCACACAGTCGCGCGGCGCGAGATGCCGTCATGCGCGTTGGGACCGCCATCCGCCTGGATTCCCGGCGTGTCGGTGAGGTGAAGTCCCCGCCACTCCACGGATTGCTCCTCCGTGGTCGCCACGTCCGCGTCGATGAGGACATCGGCACCGGTGAGCGCCTTGATGATGGACGACTTTCCGGCGCTGAACTCGCCGATCAGGGCGATGCGCAGTGGAGCCTCGAAGCGCAGCCTGCGCAAGGCGTCGGACAGGCGGGCGTCTGTGGCTTCCTTCCCGGGCGGGGCCGCAAGCGTGATCAGCCCCGCGGTGTCCGCCAGGATCCCCTCGGCTTCCCGGAAATAGGCCGAATACAGGAGCGTCATGCCACTTCCTCCAACATGATGCGCATGTCCAGCAGGCGCTCGGCGAGCTGCAGGTTGCGCCCGTCCGGGCCCGCGAGGGCCGCGACGTCCATTCCTTGGGGCGGCGTGGCGGACACGCCGCCGTCGCGCCGCAGCTGTGCCCTGCAGCCTGGAACTCCCAGCGCACTCTGGATCCGGTCCTTTGTGGTGCCCTCGACGTCAACGGCGTCCACCGCGACAACTCCGAGCGCTCCCGCGATCACGGCGGCGGGCGTGCCGCCCGGGCCAAAGCAAAGCTCGAGCGCGTCCGCCTCGTCCTCGCACTGCCGCTCCAGCAGCACCTTCGCCCTGTAGCCGGGCGAGAGGACTGCGCGGAGAACACGCACTCTGCCGTCCGCACAGGCCGGCACGCACGTCCGGAAAACATCCTCGGCGACGCTGGAAGTCGTGCGGTCGGTGGCCGCGTCCAGCTCGGACAGGCAATTCAGGACGGCCTCGGCCAGCGCGGCGGCTGACCGGCGCACCGGCGTCGTCGCGGAAATCGTCATTTGCTCGCAGCCTGAACGAGTGCCGGCGAGCCACCTCTCGCATTCCTTCTCGACGGCCTGGTGGTCGCGCCACACGCGTTGCCGGAGCTGGGCGACGATCTCGCTCTTCTTTTCGAAGAGGCCCCGCTTTGTGGAACTCTCCCACACGTCGGTTCCCTTCCGCGTGATCTCCTCGGCGGCGGTCGCCACAGTGGCGGTAGCGACCGCCGCCGCGGCCAAGGCCACCCAGCCTGTGGGGTTCCAGAAATTCGCGATACCCCATATGGCCAAGGCTCCGGCGCCGCTGCCTGCTACGGCCCGCGCCCCCGCGCGGACATACTTGTTCCGCTGCGACGCTGCCGTCGCGTCGTGGTACGCGTCCAGAAGCCCACCGAGATCCTCCGCTCCAGCCGCCGAGTGCTCGAAGGCAGCCGCGCGCATGTCCTCCGCAAGCTCGCTGGAGAAGTCTTTGGCTGCCTCCGACAGGAACCAGCTGCCTGCGTTTGTCACCTCGTTCTCTTCGAGGAGGCGCTGCCACCGTCTCTGCAGGTCGGTGCCGCGTCCCGCCGTCGAGATCACCTCGTCGACAACGCCGGGGATCCCGTCGCTCGCCGCCTGGAATCTGCCGCGGAGCGCCGGGAAGCGGCGCTTGGCCTTGGCCTCGGCCCGGCGCGCGCCGGCCCTGATGGCCGCTTCCAGATCCCTGCACTGGTCGGCCAATTGCTGGAAGGCGGTCGCGAACGGCAAGAGCTCCTCGCGCAGCGTCCAGACATGGCTGAGCAGAAGGTCCCGCGGAGCACGCAGGCGAGCTGGCAGCGCTTCCCCCGCGATGAACGACGCAAGCCTTCCCTCCACTTCCCTAAGGCGGCTGCCACGCTCCAGCCGCAGGCGGCGCTCCGGGTCCCCCTCAGGGCCGGCGGCGCAGCGCCCCATCCATCCGGCACGCGCGTGCACGGGAAGAATCCTCGGCGGGGGCATCGAGAAATGGCGTTGCAAGTATCCGGCAATGCGCCGGCTGTGCCCGTCAATCTCCTGGCTGCGGAAAACCGATGCCGGAGACTGTTCGAGAAGGTCGAGATCCTCGTCGTTAGTCTTTACGTTGAGGATGACTGTGATCCCCTTGCCCTGTGTCCGGATGAGCCCGAACCGGGACAGCTCATCCGCGGTCGCTTTGTCATCGGTCAGCACGAAGAAGATATGGTCAGCTCTCTCCACGTGGGCTTCCGCCATGGCGGCGAGCGCGTCGCCCTCATAGCCTTCGATCCCAGGAGTATCGATGACCCTCAGGGTCGGGACAGCGGGTGGGCCATCTCCGTTCCCAGCGGGAAAGTAATAGGAGGTAACCTCGGTGGTTGTGTGCTGGCGGCCCTTGCCGATCGCCCGGCCGTCGCCGTGCACGAGCGCCTCCATGAGCGTGCTCTTGCCGACCCTCGTGCGACCGAACAGCAGAACCGTGACGTATCGGGCGTCGTCCCTGAGGTACGAGAACGACCTCCCGAGCCTGTCCGCAGTGGTGGCGATGAGATCCTCAAGGCTCCGGCTCGCTGCCTCCCGATGCGACATGAGCGCCGACGTCAGCTGCTGGGCCTGCTCGTTGTTGTCAGGGACCGCTATGACCTGTCCGCGGGCGAGCCTTCGGGCGAGCGCGTTGAGCGCCTCGAGAACCGTATCGCGGTCTGGAACCGTTCTGTCCAGCGCGTCGACCGCGGCCTGTGCCGCCGCTGCAAGCGATTCCTGTATGAGAGCCGTCTCCATTACGCCGGCATAATATCGACGTGCCGATAAGCCGCAAGCGTTGCGACCCTAGCATTACAGTTGCATTTTTCGTTTCAGATGCGAGCGTTGTGCAGCGGCTTGGTGGGCGCGTCGCCAGAGCGACCAGGCGATAACGTGTGCGGGCTGGATGCGTCGTTGCGCAAGACGTGTGGCGACGCGTCGGATTTCCTGCATGGACCAGCGGATGAGCTCGGCAGGTTTGTTGCTGTCCGCAGGATTGTTTTTGGGGGTGGCAGGCAGTTGGCATGGTGGCGGATGGTCGCCAGCATGGCGAAGGCAAGCATCACCAGGGAGACGTGGCGGTGCCAACCGTGCCAGGACCTGGTTTCGTTGTGGTCGAGACCGAGCTCGTTCTTCGTGGTTTCGAAGCTGTCCTCGATCGTCCAGCGCTGGCCTTCGACGGTCACCAACCTCTCGATGCCGGTTCCGGCCGGGCACCAGGTGGTGAAGTAGGCATATTCGCCGTCGGTGATGTTGCGCCGGATCAGCAGACCGCGGGTCCAGAGCCCACTCTGGCTATCGTCGTATTCGGCCGCCTTGAGGTCGGCCAGTTCAAAGTAGGCCCAGTCATAGAGCCGCGCTCCCTTGGTGCCCGCGCCCGCCGAGAGGCGCTTCCAGGCGGAGGGGGCAAGATCCTTCGCAATGTCTTCGGCGGTGCCCGATATCTCCGGCTTGCCGATCCAGGACTGGAAGGTCTGGTTCGATTTGACGCCGAGCACGTAACCCTTGCCCGCCTTGCGCAGCGCCATCTCGATCTCGCCCACGCCGTAGACCGTATCCGCCGCCACCCAGGCAAACGGTACGCCTGCGGTAATGGCTCGCCTGATCATCTCCATCGCCAACCGCGGTTTGGTGGCAAAGCTCACCCCGGGCGGCACATGCGCGGCCGTAAGGCGCGCCGGGGAGTCGGTCCAGGCTTTCGGCAGGTAGAGGGCACGGTCGATGAAGGCGTGGCCATGGCGCGACACGTAGGCGGCGAACACCCCGATCTGGCAGTTCGTGATCTTGCCCGCCGAGCCGGTGTATTGCCGCGCCACCCCGCAAGACGACTTACCCTGCTTGAGGAAGCCGGTCTCGTCGATCACCAGCACCGCTTCCGGGTCGGCCAGCGTCTCCAGCGCATAGTCGCGTACAATGTCGCGCAAGGCGTCGGCGTCCCAGCGACCACGACCGAGAATGGCCTGTTGCCGCCAGGGGCCCGAATCGCCTGCCGCCTCGGCACGCATCCAACCGGTCTTGCGCCGCTCAGGCCCGAGCAACCCATCCAGGAACTGCCCCGCAGAGGCCGCCACCCGGTCCTGCGTGAACAGAGAACGCATGCGGGCTTTCACATCCCGCAGCGACGACGCCCAGAGTTCGAGCGTCGTCTCCATGCCTGCACTGCTCATCCGTTCCTCCCACCAGCGCATCACACATGGAGAGGGAACAGAAAAAAGCAACTGTAATGCTAGCCGGGAAAATTCATGAGAGTTGGCGGGCACGGGGACAAGCCGCTGATTTGATGTAGGAATCGGGTGTCGACGCCAACTCCCATCCGATCCCGGACGCACCATGCCCGCCATCACCGAGCCTACCCCCATCCTACCCGGCCTGTCACCGATCTGCGGGCGACCGATTGAGGCGCGGTTCGACGCCGCGCTGATGTCCTCCGATGGCGGCCTGCTGGTACTGCGGGAAGTCGAGCAGCGCCTGGGGATCGCCCAGCGCCTCGCCGCCTGCATCCATGACCCGCGCACGCCGGGGCGCATCGTGCATGGCCTCGACGAGATCCTCCGCTTCCGCATGCTGATGATCGCGGCGGGCTACGAGGGCGGCAACGACGCCGACAGCCTGCGCGCCGACCCGCTGTTCAAGTTGGCGATGGACCGGCTGCCTGAACATGGCGACCTGTGCTCGCAATCGACCGTCTCACGCACCGAGAACCTGCCCGACCGCCATGCCCTGCTGCGCATGGGCCGCGCCATGGTCGACCACTATTGCCAGAGCTTCCGCCAGGTGCCGCGCACGCATTGTGCTCGACATGGACGACAACCTTCGATGCCGTGCATGGCGGCCAGCAGCTTCGCCTGTTCAACGTCCATCACGAGGAATACGGCTTCCAGCTCATCGTGGTGTTCGACGGCGAAGGGCGAATGATTGCCACCCTCCTGCGTCCAGCCAGTCGCTCAACCGGCCGAACGATCGTGTTCTGGCTCCGGCGCCTGCAGGCGGGGCACCACGAACAGGCGGCAGGTATCGGCTTCCGTGTTCACACGCGGCGACTCTTCGGGCGGAACGAAAGCGTTCCGGATGCTGAACCTCGGCTTGCGGCCACCATTTCACGTCCAGTCGTTGCCGTACTGGATTCAAATGTCGCGCAATATGGCTTGGCGGGCAACCGGACGTAAGCAAGGGAGGCTTGCCCTCATCCGTTGTCCTCACCCACTCCAAGGGGAACAGCTCCAGTGAACCGGGACAGTGTCATACCAGCCGCCCAAAGTGTTGACTCTTATGTGAGTTTTCGAATTGGCGTTGGTTTGGTTCACTCTGGTCGTCGGGTCAAACGACGGGAGGGGGCATGGGCCGGGCGGTGACGATCACGCGACGGGAGTTCGATGCGGCTGACCTGCGGCGCGAGGCGTCGCGCACGCGGGATGGGCGTGTGTCGTGTCGCTTGCTGGCACTGGCGATGGTCCTGGAAGGCGCTTCACGGGCCGAGGCGGCGGCGGCCGGCGGGATGGACCGGCAGACGCTGCGGGATTGGGTGCACCGCTATAATGCGGAGGGGATTGCCGGACTGGCAGACCAACCGCGCGAAGGCCGGCCACCTGTGCTGACAGCGGAACAGATGCAGGAGCTGAAAGCGCTGGTGGTGGCTGGTCCGGAACCGGAACGCGACGGTGTAGTTCGCTGGCGCTGCATTGACCTCCGCGAGCAGATCGCCGCCCGCTACGAGGTGGACATCCATGAGCGTACGGTTGGCAAGCTGCTGCATCGGCTGGATCTGGTGCCCCTGAAGCCGCGGCCTTGCCATCCCAAGAAAGATGCTGATGCCCAGGAGGCTTTCAAAAAAACTTCGCCGACCTGGTAACCGCAGCGCTGCCATCGGGTGCCGCCGACAAGCGGATCGAGATCTGGTTTCAGGATGAAGCCAGGGTCGGACAGCAAGGTACGCTGACCTACGTTTGGGCGCCGCGTGGTTCGCGTCCGGTGGCGGTACGCGATAATCGTCATGACTCGGCCTACCTCTTCGGTGCCATCTGCCCCGAACGAGCTGTTGGCGCCGCGATCATCATGCCGGCGGTCAACAGCGAAGCCATGGCCGAGCATCTGATCGAGATCAGCCGTCAGGTGGCACCCGGCGCGCACGCTGTGTTGGTCTGCGATGGGGCCGGGTGGCACCAGCCCAGCCAGCGTCTGCCCGTTCCCGACAACATCAGCCTGCTGCGCCTGCCAGCCTACGCGCCGGAATTGAACCCGATGGAAAACGTCTGGGAATATCTGCGGGCCAACAAGCTCAGTCTGCGCGTATGGAACAGCTACAATGCCATCCTGGCCGCGTGCCTGGATGCCTGGAACTTTCTGATGGCTACCCCACACACCATCAGGTCCATCACTCACCGTGCCTGGGCATCGGTCAAAATTTAAGGCGGCTGGTATCAGCTCCACAGACAGCCACCCGTCCACGATTGCCTCCACGATATCCGCAACGACCAGTAGAGCCATCTTTTGGTAAGACAGCCAGCAGCAATGCCATCAGCCAAGTCGGTCAAAGCGTGATCCGCTCCACCTCATCGAGCGAGACCTGTTCGCCGCGGCGGTCATAGAGCTTGGTCGTGCGCGCGCTGGCATGGCCCGCCATCGCCTGCGCATGCTCCAGCAGTCCGCCATTTTCCAAATAGGCGGTGATGCCGCGCGCCCTCCAGGAATGGCAGCCGATCCGGGTGGCGACGCCGGCGGCCGTGGCCCGGCGCCCGATCATCCTGTAGACGTCGGGCTGCGTCATCGCCGCCGCCGTCAGCCGGCCCGTCCGGCCCGCGGCGGTGCGGAACAGCGGGCCGCGTGTGTCGGCCTCGATCCCGGCCGCCGCGAGGTAGGCGTCGAGCCAGTCCTGCAGCGCGTGGTGGCAGGGCATCTCGTGATACCGGCCGCCCTTCTCGCGCAGCCGCACCCACCAGCGCCGGCCGACGGGGTAGTAGTCGCCGACGCGCATCGCCGTCGCCGCGCCCACCCGGGCGAAAGTGTAGAACAGGGTGCCGATCAGCGCCCGGTCACGCAGCCCGACGACGCCGTCGGTCGGGATGGCGGCGAGCAGCGCCTTCGCCTCCTCTCGCGTCGGCATCCGGGTCTTGCCCTTGGCCACGCTGTGCTTCGGCCCGTGCACTGCGGCGGCGGGGTTGTGCGGCACCACCTGGCCGACCACCAGCCAGTCGAACAGCATCCTGATCGCCGCGAGCCGCTGCTTTACGCTCGGCGCCGACAGCCCCGCCTGACCGAGGCTTTCGACCCAGACCGCCACGTGCATCGGCCCGATGGCGGCCAGCGCCAGGCCGTGCCGCCCGCACCAGCCGAAGAAATCCGACGCCGCGCGGACGTAGGCCGCCCGCGTGTTGGCGTTGCGGATCTGCGCCGCGAAGAACTCCACGTAGCGCTGCACGACCGCCTCGCCGGCGTCAACCACGAGCCCGGGCACGACCGACGCTCCGGGGAAGGCAGGGGAGCGGTGGTCGGCGAGGACCAGGTCATGCGCCATCGGACGGCTCCCGATCGCGGTCGCCCATCCGCGTCGGCGGTGCGTCCCGCCGCTCGGCGTTGTAGGCCGCGAGCTCGGCGTCGATATCGACATCCGTCAGGCCGGCGGCGCGCGCCGCGGCCTTGGCTTCGGCGATCGCCTGCGCCAGCTCACCCGGCTGTGCAGGTCGGTAGGACCACCGCGCGATCATCGGTCACCTTCCGGCTCACCCCGGCGCGCACGATCCGCGGCAAGCAGCGCGTCAAGCAGGGCCGGCGCGTGGCGGAAGTTGGTGGCGCGCAGCGCGGCGAAGGCTGCGGCCAAGTCGAGCAACCCCTCGGCCGCGGCGTCGGCCAATACACCGAGGGTGCCGGTGACCCGGAAGCCTTGCTGGCGTGCCACGGCGACCCCGGCGCGGTCGTCGATCAGGAGCAGCCCGGCGCCGAGGGTGTGCGCCAGCGCGATCGCGGCGCGTTCGCCGGGATCCAGTCGCCGCAGATCCTCGGTCGGCTCGGCAGAGTCTGGATGCACCGCGAGCCAGGGCGGCGGGGCGGCCGCCCATGCGCGCACCGCGTCCGGCGCATTCGGGTGACGCAGCTCGTCGGCAACGGTCGTGGGGACCGACACTGCACCGAACAGCCGGGGCAGCACCTCGATGTGGCCGATGAGGACGAGGTAGTGCAGCGGACCCGCGTCCGCGACGACGATGCCCGGCACGGCTCAGGCGCGGAACGCTCGCAGGTCTTCGAGGTCACGCTGGAGGTCCTCCGGCGTCACCGGCTCGTAGACGCCGCGCGTCTTGAGGAAGGCGTCAAGCTCGTGGCGGGTCGCGATGCCGAGGGTCTGGCGCAGCTCATAGGCCGTGAGGGTGCCGACCTGGTAGGCCCGGATGGCGAGCGCCTCCAGGGCTTGGCGGTCGAGCGCGGGACCGGGGCCGCCGAGCTGGTCGGCGAGCACGGCCGGGATGTGCACGGTCACGATGCGGGCGTCGTCGGGCATGGGGAGCCTCCAGGGTCGGACCCTACCTGCGGCGGTGCGCCGGGGCAAGGCTTAGCGCATTATAAAGGACGTTATCATGCGTGACATCCGGGAGTAAGATGATGCCCTGAAGTTGCAGGGGAAGAATGATGGCGCGTCCAAGCTACACCCCGGAACTGATCCACGAGCTGCGCCTTCGGGTGATCTCTCATAACAAGGCCTGCCAGGGCCCTCCTGTGAAGCTCAATGAACTGAAGATTCGCTACACGCGGGCGTTCAGCCACACCGGTCAGCACGACAAGGCACTGGCGAAAATTGATAGCTACCTTGCGGGCCTTGCCAAGGCTGCAGATAATTCTTCGGCAATTTTGGAACAGCTGGCTATCAATTATCTTGGTATCGCGTTAGCCGGTGCTGCTTTGCAAAACGTACTGGCCAACACCGCGCGCTACCGCGCAGGGCATGAAGCCTATGGCCGCCCTGCCTCGCGACGTGACAAGCTGGAGGCAGCCGCCAAGGCGGCCCGGCGCCTGCACGCTCACCTCCTGGACATAGATCCGCGACTGCTGCTGCAGGCGATCGGGCCGGCACAGCTGCCGCTCGACGGTCGTCCGCCCGAGACCGTTGAGTTGGAAGGCTTGAAACTCACCAAGCCGGTCTTCAGTCGTGCTCCGGAGCTTCTGGAGCGACTGGGCATCTGCCTGGACGTATTGGGCAGTTTGGCGCGGGGACTGCCGGATGTGGCGGCCGCTCAGGGTGAGATACGCCGTGGCGCTCCAGAGACGCCGGATCCACTGATGTTTGGGATTGAAGGCCTTGCCCACCTCTGGGCACGGCACCACGGTGCGCCGCCGTCCACGGTCAGCGCGAAGCACGGCCAGTTCGGCGCCTTCGTGTTCGATGCGCTGGCATTGCTAACCCCGCCCTTTCACAGAGCTGAGATCGGCACGGCTCTGCGGCATTTCGGGGAAGCGAACCGCCAACGGGCCGCTCAGCACGAACAGTAGAAGCACGAGCAGTCTGAATTGCCGCCGACGAGTTTTCCTGAATTTCTGCAGCGCTATTCACTGGCGGGCAGCTGGGCGCGGCGCGATCGATGACCCATGCCAACCGCACGCTCCCGCCCTGTCCGCAGGCCTCAGGCCGAAACCGATGGTATGCAAGGTCATGACGTGCCGCTGGGCGCTGTGGCGTTTCCTAGCTGGCCGGCATCAGCACCACCGATACGCCGCGGCTCATCACGGCGGAGTCGGTCGGCCGGCGCAGGGGCTCCGAGCACCCAGATCAGCAGCCGCAATTTCTACCGTTTCGACAAGACCGAAGATGTGCTGTTCAGCTTAGTTGCTGCTGGTCCGGCCATCTCCAAAAGTACCGCTCAGTGGCAGTGAAGTCTTCCGCTCTACGTCGCAGGCCACGCGCTCCTGGCGGCCGGCGAAGCGGCATGCCGGTCCAGGAACAGAGCAATGAGCGTGCGGGCGATGCCGGAGCGATGCCCGCACCGGCGAGTCCACCGACCGGTGGCGAGAGCACCGCGGCGCCGGCAGCAGCGCCGGCGCTTCCGGCGCTGCTGCCGGCGCGTGAGGTGCGGCGGATCTTCGGCCGCTCCGACCGGACGATCCGACGCTGGATCGAGAGCGGGGTGCTCGTGCCGGTGCGGCTGCCGGGGTGCCGTTCATTGTTTTTCCGCAGCGACGACATCGCGCGGCTGCTGCAGGTCCGGCTGGCCGACGCGGCGCTGGCGCGGGCTGGTGCTGCGGGAGCGGCGGTACGGAAACCATAAGGAGGAGCCTGCAGGTTTCATTGCAGATTTTTACTGAAGAGTTTTGTTGCTAATACGTAATTAGTGATAGCGTCACCCGTCAGTTGAACTGGATGTCGCCGGAGCGCAAGAAGAACTGCCCGGGCGTGAATGGCTCAGTCGCGGCCGCGAAGGGTGGTTCTGGTATCGGGATCCGGCTGCTGAGCCGGCGGACCCTCCCTTGCCGCCATCGCCCCCACCCAAGCCCGTTGCGGTGAATCCTGTGCCGCCGGTTCAGCCGTCCGTTACGCCATCCACGCGGGCCGAGCCCTTGCCGCTGTCGGTTGCCTGGTTTCGCCAGAACCTCGACACCTACCGTGATGCGGCCATCGACAATCCCACGCCCGAGAATGTGCGGCGTTTCCTGGTCCTGCAGCGAATCATGATGGACAAGTCAACGGCGTTCCGGCGGACCTTCCAGG
This sequence comes from Rhodovastum atsumiense, assembly GCF_937425535.1. NCBI lineage: Bacteria > Pseudomonadati > Pseudomonadota > Alphaproteobacteria > Acetobacterales > Acetobacteraceae > Rhodovastum > Rhodovastum atsumiense. The sequence continues at coordinate 125,599 of NZ_OW485604.1, read as the reverse complement.
AGGTGATCGCCACCACGCCGGCGCTCGACGCCAATACCGAGCGGCCCCTGGACAGCGTGGGCGCCAACACCGCCAATGAGATCGCCAGCGCCGCAACCCAGATGCTTCTGCGATCACTGGCCCAGACGGTCGGCCTCGTCTACTTCTTTCGTTCCGATTGCCCGCTGTGCGGCACGCAGGTCGAAAGCCTGGAGGCCGCCCAGCGGCTGTACGGCTTCACCGTGCTCTATGTTTCGCTCGACGGGAAACCCATGCCGAGGGTGCCCCTGCGCGCATGGGCTCCCGACGCGGGGCAGGCGCAGCGCATGGGCGTCAAGGACGCGCCGGCGCTCGTGCTGATGCGGCCCCCCAGCGAATTCCTGGTCCTGTCCGAGAGCGTTCTGAGCCTGCCGGCGATCGCGGAGCGGACGCTGCTCCGTGCCCGCCTCGCCGGCTGGATCAGCGAGGATGACTACCGGGCAACACGCCCGGTGCGGGAACGGTCCTTCCTCTCTCTGGTGAACGGCATCACACCGGACCTGCTGGAAGACCCGGAAAAGTTCTCTGGCTACATCGCGGCCCGCATGGAAGACAGCCAATGACGGTGCCATCCCCCAGACCGGCAGAGATGCGGAAGCAAGTGCACCGGTTGGTCGTCTTTCTGGTACTGGCATGGTCAGTGCCGCGCGTGGCGATGGCCGATCTCGCGCATGAGATGGACAGCATGTTCAACGCCATGGCCAGTGCCACGCCACCTTCCGTGTTCAGCACAGCCCGCCGTGGTGTGATTTCGGGGGGTGGGGTCGCGGTCAGCAACCGCATCGTCAACGCCAACCTCGTCTCGATCACGCCGCCCTCCTTCAAGGCAGGGTGCGGCGGTATCGACTTCTTTGCCGGGTCGTTCTCGTTTATCAACGCCGCGCAGTTCGAGGCCTTGCTGAAGGCCATTGCGTCCAATGCGTCGGGATACGCGTTTCAGCTGGCCATGCAGGCGATGTGTCCGACCTGCATGAATACAATCGAAACGCTGGCCCGGAAGATCCAGGAATGGGTGTCCAAGTTCAGCAACAGCTGCCAGCTGGCGCAGGGCATCGTTAACGATGCTGCCAGCGCCTTCACGGATCAGGACAACACCAAGGCCTCACTGATCGGCATGGTGCGGGGTGTTGCCAGTGACGCCTTTGACGCATTCTCCACGACCTCGGGGAGTAACCCGGTGGAGCGCGTGCTCTCGGGCGCGCCGACGGACGCCGCCAAACGGATCCAGGGCAATGTCACGTGGCGCGCCCTGAAGAAGCAGAACGCCAGCGCTTGGTTCAACTACGGTGATACCGCGCTCCTGCAGATCCTGATGAATATCGGTGGCACCGTGATCGTTGGCGATCTCGCCGACGATACCGAGGGGGCCGGAACGCAGAACCTGAACGTGAAGACGATCACCGGGCGCGCTGACCTGATCGAGTCCCTGATCGATGGTGGGATAGTGTCGATCCTGGCCTGCGACACCACGGATGAGGATGGTTGCCTCAATCCGGCCGCTTCCACGGTCAGGATTACCGGGTTCAAGACGATGATCCTGAACGCGTTCGAGGGGACATCCGGCTCGGGTGGGATTATCGACAAGGTCGGCGGCGGCGTGGCGCTCACCAACGATGAGCAGGCGGTCCTCGGCCTGTTGCCGAATGGACTGGGCGGGCTGGTCATTCGTCTGTCGTCGAAGAGCAAGGACGCCGCGAAGAGCCTGGTTGAGGACACGGCGCCGCATATCGCCGGTCTGATGGCCAAGAGCCTCGTCCATGACATGCTCCGCGCGGTACGGGCGTCCGTCGCGGTGTCGCAGGATACCCGCGCCAAGGACGTGGCGGCGCTGATCGAGCAAAGCTGGGTCGCGGTGCGCAGCGAGGAGCAGCTGCACCAGGCGCGATGGGGCAGCCTGACGACGGTGGTGTCGACCTACCAGAGCCTGATGGGGGCCACCATGCTGCTGCCGCGCGGCTTCGGCAACGCCATCACCAATACCGGTATGGCCCGCTGACAATGTGGACCATCTACGCCATCGGCGACACGGCGTTTCTGCAGCAGATCCTGCAGGGCATCGTCATGCTCACGGGGGGCGGCGACTACATGGTCACCGCCCGGATTGCCACGGCCATCGGCGCGCTGGTAGTGATGTTCCGCAGCCTGCGCGCTGGCGGCCTGAGCATCGACTTCAAGGAACTGCTGATCGCCTTCATTCTGTACGGCCTGGTGTTCGCCACGCCGGTAACCGTGGCAATCGAGAGCGTGTCCACTGGCGCGGTCGTGACCCAGGCCGGTGTGCCGGTGGGCTTCGCGGCAAGTGGCTCCTTTCTCTCGCTGCTGGGCATGAAGCTGACCGAGCATTTCGAGACGGCGTTCTCCACGCCTTCGATGCTCCAGCACGGCTTCCAGGCCTCGCTGGAAACCATCAAGAAGGTCCGCATCCACACCATGAGCGTCAGCAATTTCGGCGCTGCCAACGCGCCGGTTGCGGGGGCGGATGTCTACAGCAGCTGGGTCAACTATATCTCCGAATGCACGGTCCCGGCGATCGAGTTGCGCCTCACCAGCGTCGAGGCGATCATGCGGAATCCGAGCTTCGTCGCCGCGCTCGAGCTGAACTCCAGCGTGAACGGCACGGAGATCTACATCGGCGGCAGCCCCACCAACACCGACTGCGCCAACGCGTTCACGCAGCTTCGGAATTTCACGGCAACGAGCTTCGTCCCACAGTTCCTGGCCCAGATCGCTCCCGTCCTGGGAGGGCATGCCGGGTCGTCGGCGGAAGCGGTCACCATCATCTCGGATGCGCTCAACGGGATCGGTCTCGGCACGACCAGCGTGGTCGATTTTGTCATGACCAGTGCATTGGTGCCAATTTTCCTCGACGCATTGGCGCAGTCCGCTGAGTCCACATACAGCGCCTCATATGCCACGATGATCGCCGACGCGGCCCGGAACCGGGCCGCGCAGTGGATGGGACAATCGTCGCTGTTCAGCATGTACGTGCAGCCGATGATGACCTTCATCGAAGGCTTCCAGTACGCGCTGATGCCCCTGGTCATGATCATGCTGCTGTTCGGCACCGGCGCGCTGCCGATGCTCGGGAAATTCCTGGGAGGTCTGCTCTGGATCCAGCTGTGGTATCCGCTGCTGGCCCTCGTCAACCTGTTCGAGCATATGGCGCTGACCGGCTCCATGAGCGCCATGGTTGGTGCAGGCAATGGCATCCTGAGCCTCGCGGGCACGCTGCAGGCGGATCAGGCGCTTCTGGCCTGGATCGGCGTCGGCGGGATGATGGCGAGTTCCGTTCCGATGCTGGCGGCGGGACTGGCCTATGGCACCTGGCATGGCATCGATGCGATGGTCGGGCGCATGGCTGGGGGTGAGACGCTGCGGCCGGATGTTGCCGCGCCGCGCGACATCGGCCAGCAGTACAGCAAGGTGTCGCTGGCTCCCCTGAGCACCATTGATCCCACATTGGGTCTGCACCAAACCGGGTCCGAGCGTGTGGACCCGGCGATGACGTATTCGGCCGTTGATTCGAACCGGGTGGAGAGTGCGCGTTCGGTGGCGGAGACGGCGACCAACGATTTCCGGAGCCGTCTGGCCAGGGTGGTCGGCAACAGCTTCAGCGTGGATGAGCGTGGTGGCCACTCGGAATCTGCTGGCCAGTCATGGTCGGCATCGAGAACAGAAGCCTTGGCGAACTCGATTTCAGGTGTTGCATCGCTCGCCGAGCGAATCAGTACGTCAGCTCAGGTGGATAAAAACGTGGCCATGGGTATGGCCATGGAGGGGGCACTTTCCGCTAAACCAGGCATGGGCATGGGCGCCAGCGGAAGCGTTAGCCTCACAAATAGAGAGGGAGTCTCTGAGTCACAAAGAGCCGCGGCGGAGCGCGCCATTAGCCAGGCATTTACTGAAAATCCTTCTCTTCAGAGTTCTATGGTTGCAAGCGCCGCCAAGGATCTTCGCGACAATCGTGAGCACTCGGTCTTCGCGAGCCGAAGCCAAAGCGAGCAGCGCGCTCTCGAGGAATCGGCGGCACGCAGCTTGAGCGCCACCGAGGCTTATCAGCAAGCGGCGACGAAGACGGTCAGTGGCGGCGCGACATTGACCGAGTCCGCGCAGGCGGCCGTGAATGCAGTCCGGGTGGCACCTCGCGCGCGTGAGGCCTTGACGGCTGCGGTCGCCAGACACGGCGTGGGAGCCCGGGCAATCGCGCTGGCCAATCAGTACGGCCGTCAGTGGCGTGCCCGCTATGGTGGCGCAGGAGGGGCGGAAATCATGGGCCAGCTGGTAGCTCTGGGGGCGTACGACACCTCGCTCAATGGCCAGGATTCCGTGTTACGGCGCGCTTCGTTCAATGGGGTGATGAGTCTGGCGCTTGGGGGGGCGCGGCCATTGCCGTCCGGCGCTGAACGGAATGCGGGTGTTGCGCCCGGGATCTCTCTGCCCTCCACGCATCTTGGTGGGGGCATCGCCGGCGCGGTGACGGCCGAACTCACGGGCGCCGCTGCGACGGTCGGTCGCGTCACGGAGAGCACATTGCGCGCACGCCATGAAGTCGATAAGGACGGGCAGCGTGAACGAGGTGCCGAACTTGCCGCGCCAGTCGCCAACGCCTTCGTCAAGGGCAATCAGGTCCAAGGCGAGCGGGACCGAACGCCGGGCGCGGGTGAGCAGACCCATGGCGCCCTGGACCGTGCGGGAGAGGTGCTCGGCGGGGTGAGCAGTATGGTCGGCGGGGCAGTCAGCGGAGCCATCAGTGGCGAAGGTGCCGGAGCAGGCGCGGTTGGTGCCTTGGAAAGCAGATATGGTGAACGTATTCGGCACTACAGAGAACAAGGCCGGTCTGGCGGCCTGACGGAAGCCCAGGCTGAATATTTTGGGTATGCGAAGGGGCTGGGGGCATTTCCAGGCCGGTCAATGATGATCAGCGAATATGCCGACCGGGTCAGAGCCGAAGCCATCGGCGCCCGAATGGATCCTGAGCAGGTTCTTGACCGGCTTGATGCTGCGGCGCAGGTTGCAGATGCTGGTGGTGCGACACGTCGCTTCCAGACGCTGGCGGAAACCAACAGGCTGCACGGGTTGATGCCGAGTGGATTCATGCCAGGGTCAGCGATGGATCGTGCCGCACGGCGTGCGACCAGCAGAGGTGTTGCGCCGTAAAGAGAGGCAAATTGGATGATGATCGAAATTTCAAGCGTATCAATTTGCCTTTTTGTCGTGGTCAAAATCTGACGGATGGTGCCCAGTGCCAGGAGCCGCTATGGGTGGAGAGCGGCGGTCCATCCACGGTGCGGAGATCGGCCACTCCTCCTCCCAAAGCGGACATTCAGAGGCTCGACCTGGCAGCAGCCACCGGCAGGCTTTGGCCAGAAGCCGACACTCGATCAAATTCCTCCGCCCCTCTCTCTGCCCTTTAAGAAGCAAGAGCCACGTTCAATCATTCAATTCGACCAGATGCGCCCGAGACAGCCCGGGCTTAAACGGATCGCCAAAATACTGCGTTTCGCGGGCGACCTTTCCGTCGCTGAATTCCATGATGCTCACGGTGTAAGACGGCACGCCATCATAGCTGAGCACAAATTCGGTAACCCAGAGGTCGCCGTCGCCGATGATCCGCTGGACGGCGAAGCGCTTCTCGTTCGGCTGCACCGTTCTGCTCTCTTGAATCTTGCCGCGGCCGCGAATGCGTTCACCTGACTGCGGATAGTGGAGCACCGCATCCTCGCTGTAAATCTCATGCTCGACCACAAAGTCGTTCGAATCGGATGCGGCCCAGTGGCGTTCGAGCGCAGCCCTTATCCCGCGATTTTCCATCTCAATCTCCCGTGCCTGCCGCGGCATTACAGCAACCTGATCGCGCCAAGCACATCATTGTTCCCTACACGGTTAGCACATGCGCTGAGATACGCGCTGGGTCACAGGATCGATGGCTTCGTGCCAACACCGGACTTTGGCGGGCCGGGCTTGAAGGTCCGAGAAGGGTCGGTAGCGGGCAGACAGTTTCGGCCACAGGGCATCAAAAAGCGACATTGCTTCAAACCCCAAGCTCCCAACAGGAGCGGGACGCTTTTATTCATTTTCAAATGGAATCGTCAGTTTCGTCTCGTTCGTATCGACCACGAACACTGCAAGAAGCCTTGCTGGCTTCGTCTGGCTGGCGTTGGCGCTGATGCCGTGGCGGTCGCCGGGCAGCTCGGAGAAGCTCTGGCCGGCATTGTAGGTGCTCACCGGTCCGTCGTTGACCTGACTGCGGATCGTCCCATCAAGCGCGGTCGCGTAGATGAAGGCGGATTGAGGATGCGTGTGACCAGGGGAGTAGCCGCCCGGCCCGTATTCGACGAGCACGCCCTTGATGCTCTTGCCGGGAACGTTCGACAACTCGTGCTGGTAGACGAGGGTCACCGTGGCGTTCTTCGACTTCGGCGTATCGGCGAGGGCGCCGCCGAGCGGCAGGGTGGCGACAAGCAGTGCACCGACGATGCGTTTCATGGAACCCTCTCCTTTGATTGGCGGATGCGGGATCAGGCTGCGGCCTGTGAGCGGCGGAGCCATTCGTCGAAACCGATGCGGCCGAGGCGCGCCTCGCCCAACGGCACCAGCGAATGCTCCTCGACCCGGCCGCCGAAGTACCTGGCCTCCGGGTCGCTCACGACTTCACGCGGGTCGTCGACCGCCTTCAGATAGCGGACGACGAATTCGTTGAACGGCGCCCGCTCCGGACCGGCGATCTCGACGATGCCGTTTCGCGGCGGCGCGAGCGCCACCTCGGCGACAATGGCAGCAACGTCGTCGGCTGCAATGGGCTGGAACAGGCCGGGCGCAATCCTGACCACATTGGCATCCGCACCCGAATCCGCAATGGCACCGAGGAATTCCAGGAACTGCGTCGAGCGGACGATGGTGTAGGGGATGCTGGAGGCGACAATCTGCTTCTCCTGGACGACCTTGGCGCGGAAATAGCCGTTATCGGGCGTCCGGTCGGCTCCGACGATGGAGAGCGCGACATGGTGCCGGACGCGGGCCACGACCTCGACCGCCCGCAGGTTACGGGTAGAGGTTTCGAAAAATTCGAGCACCGCCTTGTCCTCGAAAGAAGGTGAATTGGCGAGATCGATGACAACCTGCGCGCCGGCCATGGCCTGGTTGAGCCCCTCGCCGGTGATGCTGTTGACGCCGCTCCTGGGCGAGGCGGCGATCACTTCGTGGCCGCCCTGACGCAGAATGAGGACTGTCTTTGAGCCGATCAGGCCGGTGCCGCCGTTGACGACAATCTTCATGGTTTCCCCCTCCGAAGGCCGGAGACCCGAAACGGGCCTGATTGCGTCCTCCCGAATGTTGCGCGGGTGAGACGGCAACCCCTCCAACCAGCTTATTGACGCCCATCCACTGCGAGTAGTGTCAAATACCTTCCACAATCGTCGCCCCCTGGGTGCAAGTCATGATTTTTGCCATGATTTCATATTACTGTGCATTATAAGTTGCAGTCGGCCAGATTGGATCGCGATTTATTGTTGCGGGTCCTTGCCCAGACCGGCGACATCCTCGTGACCGGCAGGCTGCCGTCCGGCACGCTGGGGATGAACTTCCCCTTCGGCGAAGCTGGCTGGAGTGCGCAGGCTCTATGCGGACGGCCGGGCTATCTTCCTGGCCAGGACGCGTGGGGGAAATTCGATGCTGCCCACTGCGTCCGATTGCAACGGGTACCTGACATGACCGAGCAAGGCAATGAGGCGGGTTCGACCAATCTGCCATCAATGGCGAACCAGGATGCTGCGGCTGCCGCCGGCACGCGTTCCGCCGAAACGCTGCCGACAATGCGCCGTATGCCGCCAGAGGCCTGGAAGGCCGGGCCGAAGCGAAAGCTGCTGGCCGCTGTGCTCGGTGTTGCCGTGCTGGCAGGACTCCTCGTCACCGGCCTCCCGTGGATCAGGGAGATGCTCAATACCGTCTCGACGGACGACGCGTTTGTGAACGGGCACGTGACCTTCGTTGCGCCCCGCGTGGGGGGACAGGTTTCCCGCGTCCTGGTGGACGACAACAACCGTGTACACAAGGGTGATCTCCTCGCCGAACTGGACAAGGAGCCGTACCGGATCGCGGTCTCCGGGAAGCAGGCCGCGGTCGATACCGCCAAAGCGGATCTGCAGGCCGCCACCGCGGCGGTGCGCGCGGTCGAGGCGCAGGCAAGGAGCCGACGCTGGAACCTGCAACGCTCCGTGCAGGATGTCGAGGGTCAGGTCGCCCTGCTGCACGCGCGGATCGCCGCCGTCAACAAGGGCAAGGCCGCATTGGCGCTGGCGCAGGTGGAATTTGATCGGGCGCAGCAGCTCGTCGGCCGGGCCGACGTGCCGCGCGCGGTCTATGACGAGCGGCAGGCAGAGGTGACGAAGGCGGGGGCCGACCTTGCCCAGACCCTGGCCGAAGTCCACCAGATCCGCGTCTCGCTCGGCTTGCCGGCCCAACCCGAGGGGGGCGGCGACCTTGGCCAGGTGCCGCCCGATCTCGACGAGACCTTTTCGGCCGTCCTGCAGGCACAGGCGGAGCTTATCCAGAGCGCCGCCCAGCTCGGCATCGTGCACGCGTTCGGCCAAAGTCCGAAAGCCATGCTCGACGAATTCGAAAGCCTGGGCGACATCGACAGGACGTTCGCGCGGTTCACGGCGAACGCGCCGGCGGTCAAACAGGCGGAAGCGAAACTCGAAGCCGCGAGGCGCGATCTGGCGCAGGCCGAACTGGATCTGCGCTACTGCGATATTACGGCGGAACTTGACGGCGTCGTCACGCGGCGCAACGTCAATGCGGGCAACTATGTCCAGGTCGGCCAGAACCTGATGGCGATCCGCTCGCTCGATGAAATCTGGGTGGACGCCAACTTCAAGGAAACCCAGTTGCGCGACCTGCGCATCGGCCAGCCGGTCGAATTGCGGACCGACATGTACGGCGGCACGCATATTTTCAAGGGCCGGGTCTCCGGCTTCACCATGGGAACCGGATCGACCCTGGCCTTGCTGCCGCCCCAGAACGCCACGGGCAATTTCGTCAAGGTGGTCCAGCGCCTGCCGGTGCGGATTGAACTGGTCGATTACCATGCCGACCGGACGCCCCTGTTCATCGGCACCTCGGTGGTTCCCTCCGTCCACATCAACGAACCGCCAACCGGACCCGATGCCGGGAAGTTCCTGCAGGCCTTTTCCGCGCGCTCCCCGGGGGGCGGTCCGGCTGCCGGCGGGGCGGACCCGGGGAAATGAGCGGGGCAACCCTATCGCCGGCCCTGCGGGATTCCCGGCCCCGCCAGGGGGTGAACCCCTGGATCGTCGCCGCCGCCGTCGTGGTGCCGACCTTCATGGAGGTGCTCGACACCACGATCGCGGTCGTGGCGCTGCGCTATATCGCGGGCGGGCTGTCGGCGACGGTCGATGACGGTGAATGGGTCATCACCAGCTACCTTGCCGCCAACGCGATCATCCTGCCGATCACCGGCTGGTTGATCGCGCATCTCGGGCGCCGCACTTACTTCCTGCTTTCGATCGCCGTGTTCACCCTCGCCTCGGGGCTTTGCGGCATGGCCACCGGGCTCGGGCAACTGATCCTGTTCCGCGTGCTCCAGGGTCTTGCCGGTGGGGGTTTGCAGCCGTCGAGCCAGGGCGTGCTGCTGGACGCCTTCCCGGTGGAGCGGCAGGGCATGGCCATGACGCTGTTCGGCCTGGCCGCGCTGATCGCGCCCGTGGTCGGCCCGACGCTCGGCGGGTGGATCACCGACAGCTATTCCTGGCGATGGGTGTTCTGGATCAACGTCCCGGTCGGCCTGCTGGCCCTGGGAGCCTGTGCCATCACCCTCCGCGATCCCGATTACCTCACGGCACAGCGCAAGGAACTGCGGAAGCGCCCGTTCAGCTTCGACGGCATCGGCCTGTCGCTGCTGGTCGTCGTCATTGTCTGCTGGGAGGTGATGCTCAGCAAGGGCCAGGAATGGGACTGGCTGGGGGATCCGTTCTGGCGGGTGCAGACACTGGCGGTCCTGTTCGCCGCGGGCCTGGCCGGGCTGGTCGTCTGGGAACTGCGCCATCCGAGCCCGGTGGTCAATTTCCGGCCCCTGGGGGAGCGGAATTTCATCGCCTGCTGCATCATCATCTTTTGCGCCTATGCGGTGCTGTATGCCGCCAGCACCTCGTTGCCCGCCCTGCTGCAGTCGCTGTTCGGCTACGATGCCCTGAGCGCCGGGCTGGTCATGTCACCGGCCGGCTTCTTTGCCGTCCTCGCCATGCCCCTCGTGGGGCGCATGCTCGGTCGCGGCACCGATGCGCGATGGGTGATCGCCGCCGGTCTCCTCACCATGGCCGCGGGAAATTACTGGATGTCGCAGATGAACCTGGATATCAGCCCGGGGCAGGCCGTCTGGCCGCGCGTGGTGCTGATCCTCGGGCTGGCGCTGTGCTTCGCCCCGGCCAACGTGGCGGCGTATCTCTATACGCCGGTGGCGCTGCGCGGGGCGGCGGTCGGTTTGCTGAGCCTGCTGCGCAACGAGGGGGGCAGCGTGGGCACCTCGCTGGCCCAGACGATGCAGGAGCGGCGTGACCAGTTCCACAGCCTGCGTCTTGGTGAATCGCTCGATCCCTTCAACGCCACGGCACACTCTTTCCTTGATCAGGCTTCCGGGCCGTTCCTGCAGCAGACCGGCGATCCGGTCGCCGCGCAGCAACTGGCCTTGCAGGCGCTCGCAAACCTGCGCCAGCAACAGGCATCGGCGCTCGCTTACTTCGATGTGTTCTGGGTGTTGGCCGTTGTCATGGTCGTGCTTGTGTTCGTTGTGTTTCTCATGAAACGCTCCGTCGCGGAGAAAGGCGCCCGGATCGGATCCGAGTAAGGTGAGCACCTGCCGCGCCGCGTGATCCTTTTCGGAGAATCGATTCCTTCCATTTCAAATCGTTGCGGCTCGCCAGTTCGACCGGGTCGTGTTCTGGTGGCAGCTCTGGGGAGATGGCCTTGACACCCGGACGGGAGGGCTTCCGATCACCAGGAGGGAGAGCGACATGGCTCGACTATTGTCGGTGAATGTCGGACTTCCGCGCGACATCAAGTGGAAGGGGCGAATTGTCCATACCGGGATCTGGAAGGACCCGGTGCGAGGCCGCTGTCGGGTCGGCCGGTTGAACCTGGACGGAGACGGTCAGGGCGATACGGCCGGACATGGCGGCGAGCAGCGCGCGGTGTTCGTCTACCAGATCGAGTCCTATGGCTATTGGCAGGAGCAACTGGGGAGAACCGACTTCGTTCACGGACAGTTCGGCGAGAACTTCACGATCGAGGGATTACCCGACAATGCCGTGTGCATCGGCGACCGTTATCGGATCGGCAGCGCGCTGTTCGAGGTCACTCAGCCGCGCGTGACCTGCTATCGCGTCGGCATTCGCATGAACGAGCCACGGATGCCGGCGCTGCTGACATCGAGCGGACGTCCCGGATTCTACGTCCGCGTCCTGCAGGAAGGCGAGGTGGGTGCCGGCGACGAAATCGTCAAGGTGGGAGAGGCGATGGAGCGAATGACCGTCGCAGAGATCAACGCACTTCTCTATTTGCCCGATCATGCGCGCGACCGGCTGGAGCGCGCACTGCGGATCGAAGCGCTTTCACCCGGGTGGCGCGCATCGTTCGAGGCGTTGCTGCGCGGCCAGACAAGCGGGAGCGGCAACGCGGGCCTCGCGCCGGCAGCCGCCGCGTATCGGGCTTCGCCAGGATTTCGAAGGCTCGCCGTGACCGCGATCGATCAGGAGTCGGCGGATGTCCGTTCCCTGACGATGCAGAGCCCGGACGGTCAGAAGCTGCCGGAGGCGCTGCCCGGCCAGTACGTGGTCGTGCGGCTGCAGCCGGCCGCCGGCGCTCCCCCGCTGTTGCGGAGCTATTCGCTTTCGGGTCCCCTTTCGACGGAGCGCTATCGGATCAGCGTGAAGATCGAGCCGAACGGAGCGGCCGGGCCCTACCTGCGGGACCATGTCCGGGTGAACGACGTTCTCGAGGTCAGTTCGCCCCGAGGCAGCTTCGTTCTACAGCCCGGAGAGCGGCCGCTGGTGCTGCTCAGCGCGGGGATCGGGGCGACACCTGTCCTGGCGATGCTACACGCCCTCGCGGCTGTCCGGTCGGCACGGCGGGTCCTGTGGCTGCACGGGGCCCGCGATCGCCAGCATCATCCGTTTTCCGCCGAAGTCCGTCGGCTCATGCCCGCGCTCCCGCACGGTCGCAGCCATATCCGTTACAGCAGGCCAGGACCGGGCGATGAGGTGGGCGAGGATTTCGACGCGACCGGGCACCTGTCGCGATCGGTCTTCGAAGAGGTGGGCGTCCCACGGGACGCGGATGTCTATCTCTGCGGGCCGACCCACTTCATGGCGGAGATGCGACAGGCACTTGCAGAATTCGGCATGAAGCCGGAACGCATCAACGCCGAGGTCTTTAACGGCGGTGGGTCGATGACCCCTGGCATCGTGGGCGCACCGGCGCGATCGCCGCATCCGCCAGGGGACGATGCCAACACCGGTCCGCTGGTGTCGTTCGCGCGCAGTGGCATCGCCGCACACTGGAACGCCGCGTCCTATCAGAGCCTTTTGGAACTGGCCGAGGCCTGCGACGTACCCGTCCGGTGGTCGTGCCGGACCGGCGTCTGCCACAACTGCGAGAGCGGACTGGTCTCCGGGTCCGTCGCCTACCAGCTTGATCCGCTCGATTCACCAGCGGAGGGAAATGTCCTGATCTGCTGCTCTTGGCCACAGGGGGATGTGGTGATCGACATCTGAGCAACGTCCCAGGCGTGGTGGCACGGGAGGAGGCGTCCACGTGCGGCCAGCGATCCGGTGATATCTGCTTCCGGGTCGTGGCGGCAAGCGCGCGAAGGTCCGGGAAGGGCGCGAAGCTACCGGACCTGTCGTCCCAGGCCATGTGGCCACTTCACCTTTATGACCGGACATTGGCGGGCTGGAGGTAAACGTCCGAGAAGGGGCGGGTCCAGCCACTCACAGCGTGGTACCATCCGTCGGATTTTGGCCAATAGGTAGATTAGTATTAACATACATGCTGCTGTTTGGATTTAAGAGAAATGTTAATATAGGTTTGATGAGCAATTTTAATATGACTGGCATAAATGAAAATAATGCTTTTTAAGCACGAAACTCTCGACACCAAATTTCACATGGCTCATATCCAAGCAAACTACAGATAAACGGCGCAGCTCCATGCATTATCTATATTAATATGCCACAATATTATTGCTTGCATTTTGGTCTTTCATTCTGGATTAATATTTAATTCATGGCCATTTGATTTCGACGTTTCAGGTGATACGGTGGATTGGTGGCCTTTGATCCTGGCCATGATGGCGCGGGCGGCGCGCTGATGAAGCGCTTCGTCCTCGTGAGGCTGTTCGGCCTCGACGACAATCTGGCTGCGCGTGGCATTGCTGACGGCTTCCTGAGTGGCGTCGCGGACGCGGGTGATCAGGCTGGGGTCGATGGCAAGGCTCTTCTCGCCGGCACGAACACCGATCGCCTCCTCTAGGAGGGCACGGTCATCCGTGATGATGGTGCCGCTGGTCGTACCGCGTGAGATGCCGACGTACATGCTGCGCCAGTTGATCAGGTTCACCCGCCAGGATTCCGCGTGCAGCACCCAATCCTTGGTCATGCCCTGCGCGCTGTAGGCGGTCACGGCATAGGCGTAGTCGTAGTGCTGGTGACGAGGCTCGGTGACGTCGAGCCGTAGCTCGCGTCCCTTCTCAAAGCCGATGGTCGCCTGATTGCCGTCGATGGCCGTGACGGTTCCAAAGTCACCGCGCGCCAGCCCGAGCCGGGTGTCGTTGCGGTTCCAGCGGATGCGGTCGCCGAGCTGCAGGTCACCTTGCGCCGGCTGGAAGACGTCCAGGTGGCGTGGGTCGATGCCGCGGGTGGCCAAGGTGCGGGCCTGGCCATCCCCGGTGCGGAGGGTCAGGCGATCCTGGCGGGTGTCGATCGCGCTGATGACGGCATATTCGCCCGGGCCCAGCCGTCCGTCCTCGGTGTCCAGGCCCTTGGCCGTGCGGATCACCTGGCCGACCGTATAGGAGACGGCCGACTGCTTCTCCGCGTTGCCGAGCCCGGCATCGAGCAGGCGGGTGCCGTGCGCCGTGGGCCCGGCCAACTCGCCCTGCATCCGCAGCAAGGTGCGGACCGTGCCCTTGATCGCCTCGCTGCCCTCCCGGCTGGGGTCGATCAGGAGGGTATTGGCCCGCTCCGCCGGAGAAAGGCCGGCGTAGTGCCGGGCCATCATCATGATCCGGTCGTTGGCGGTGGCCTCTTCGACGATCCGTCCGCTGTCGCGTTCCAGCGCCTGGAAGGCGGTGGCGGCATCGCGGGTGATGATGGCCTTGACCGCGGCGCGACCCTCGGCGGTTTGCTGGCGGACGATCTCATCGAGCCGGAAAGTCTCCAGGCCCCGCTCCTGCGCCTGGGTGAACGCCTGGCCGGCTTCGACGCTGCCGAGCTGGAGCCGGTCGCCGGTGAGGATGACCCTGGCGCGCTGCTCTTTCGCCGCCTGCAGCAATTCCACCGTTTTCCCGGTGCCGAGCAGGCTCATCTCGTCGACGATCCACACCTCGCGGCCATCGGCCAGACGGTCGAGCAGCCCCGGGGAGGCGCCGTCCCGCGCCAGGTCAGACAGGAAGCGGTGCACGGTCTGCCCTTCCAGATGGAGGGCCTTGCCGAGCGTCTGCGCGGCGGAGGCGGACGGCGCGAGGGCCCGCACGGTGTGGCCCGCGGCGCTGGCGGCAGCGGCGACGGTGGCGAGTACAGTGGAGGTCTTGGCGGTGCCGGCCGCGCCTTGCAGCACCACGGTCCGGTCGCGTGACCTGAGAATGCCGGCGGCGGCGGCGCGCTGGGCGTCGTTCCAGCCGTGCCCTGTCGCCGCGGAGCGCTCCTCCGCGGCCCGGACAGCGGCCTGGGCGGCGTTGGCGGAGAGGAATGGCCGTGCCGTACCCTTGGCATGGTCGAGCAGGTCGAACAGCTTGAGCTCGGTGCGGATGGCGGCGGGGGTCGTGTACCCGGGACGTATGGTATCGGCCCGGATCTGCGGCGAGGGCTCGGTGACGTCACGCGGGACCAGGGCGCCGGCCGTGACCAGGTGAGCGACCGCCCGTTCGACGGCATCCGGCGTGGCGCGCCCGAGCGCGAAGCGGCTGGCCGCCTGCATGAGCCGGTCATGCGAGAAGGCCTGCTCCCGTTCCGAGAGAGCGGAAATGGCAGTTTCAACCGCCTCCCGGGCGGCCCGCTGCTGCGACCAGGCGAACCGCGTATAGGACTGTTCGTGCCGCGTGGCGGTTCGCACCAGGGAGGCCAGCGCCCGCAGGTCCTCGCCGAGGCGGGCCCGCCACGCGGCCGTCAGCACGGCGCGGTCGACCGGCTCTTTGGCGCGGCGGCTCCGCAGGGCCGCATCCATCTTCTGCCCGGTCGACGCGGTGGCCCGGGTCAGCCCCTTGTCCTCGAGGCGCGCCTCGACCTGGGCGGAGCGGGAGGAGAAGCGGTCGAGGGTCTCCTGGCCGATACCGGCGATCTCGAAGGTGCCGTCCTTGCCGGGCACGATGTCATAGCCGAGGCGGCGGATTTCGGCGGCGAGATGGGCCCGGTAGAATTCCCCGCTGGCTTTGATTGCCTTGAGCATCGGCCTGCTCTCGATGCTGCGCCACTGCCCATCTTCGGTGCGGGTGGCGTTGCGCACGACGGCGTGAGTGTGAAGTTGCGGCTCCTGGTTGCGGTTGACGTCGTGGCGGAACAGGGCGGCGGCGAGGTTGTCGGTCTGGACGAGCGCGACATCTCCACCGTGGCGGACGCGGGTATGGACCTGGGTGCCCTCGATATGCGCCATCGCCACGCGCACGGCGTTGTCGTGTGCCGTGATCAGCCGGGTGTCGCCCCCGACCAGAGCGAGGAGGGAGACCGATTTCGGGGCCGACCAGGTCAGGTCCCAACCCGGCTTGTGCTGCCATTCACCGTTCCGCTCGGTGCCGAGCCGGGTGCCGTCCGGCAGCTCGCCGCGCAGGGCGGCCTCGAACCGCGCAGCGTCAACGCCGCCGGAGAAGCCCGCCGCGGTGGCGCCGGCGCCCCACCAGGCGCTCGGGCCCTCGGCCTCGGCGGTATAGTAGTTGTCCTTGGCGAAGTAGCTGGCGGCCTGGTTGGCGCTCTTGATGGCGGCGGCGGAGAGCATGGGGGACGCGGCCCGTGGTCAGAGCTGTGGGAAGGACTCGAGCCCGTCCTGCGCGGGCGCAAAGGTCAGGGCCTGCTCAGGGGGGCGATCCCTTGCTGGCTGGTCCGGCGTGGGTGGCTCCTGCGGTCCGGGGGCGGGCTGCGTGGTGGACGCCGATGCGGTGTCGGCCGGGAGCGAGGCGGCCGTCCGCAAATGGGCCGAGACCGACCCGGACAGATCCGCTTCCTCAAAGGGCGCATGCCGCTTTGGCCGGGCGGTCTTGCCGGGATCGGGTAGGCGGGTCCGGGCCACCGGGTAGGCGCCCGGCAGGCGCACATAGCAGTGCAGGTCCGGCAGGGTCATGATGTCGGTGGGCAGCACCACCCGCTCGACATCCCGCCGGGTGCCCAGGTTCAGCGATTCGTAGCTCATGTGTGCGCCGTAGCGGGCCGACTCCTCGGTGCGCTCCCGCTCGGCCTCGCCGAGCAGCCTGGACATGTACTCGGCGCTGAAGTTGGAGTTGAGCCGGAAGATGGCGGCGGTGTTGAACATCGAGAGGATCGCCTCGCCGCGCTCCTTGCCCCAGACGTCCATCAGCTGCTGCAGATCCTGCAGGCCGGCGACGACGCAGATGCCGTATTTGCGGCCTTCCTGCAGGGCAGCCGCGAGGCTGGGAAGCTGCTGCAGGCTGTCCAGTTCGTCGAGGAAGATCCAGATCCGGCGGTTCAGGTTCTCCGGCAGCGACAGGGCGGCGGCGATCGCGGTGTCCAGCAGGCAGGTGATGAGCGGCCGCAGAGCATCGTGCTCCCGCCGGCGCGAGCTGATGAACAGCCACGGCTGCGCGGTGTTGGTGGCGATCGCCTGATCGGCCGAGCGGACGAAGTCGGAGAGGCTGAAATCGTTGCTGCCGGCATCGGCCCGGAGGAAGCGCAAGCTGCGGATGTAATTGGCGGCGGTGACGTCGATGGCGGCGGCGGTGCGGCCTGCCTCCGGGTCGTAAAACCTGGCGATCTCGGTGCCGGCGAAGCTCCGCTGCTTTTCCTCGCGGGAGGCGACCACCAGCAGGCGGAACAGCTCAAGGACGGTGCGCGGCTGAGCCTCCTGGAGCAGGCGCAAGCCGGTGGAGAAGATGGCGCGGGCCGCGTCGGAGAAGAACTGGTTGGGGCCGGACGGCGAGGGGATGAGGGACGCAGCGAGGCGATCGGCGGCAGCGGGGTTGTTGATCTCGGCCCAGGGCGACCAGGACGCGGAGCGGCGGTCAAGCGGGTTGAGAATCCGGTCGCCGAGCTCGGGGCGGTAGAAGCTCGGGATGTAGGCACCGGCGATGTCGTAGAGGATGGCAATGTCGCCGCGGGCACGGATCTGGTCGAGCAAGCGGTACATGGCCTGGGTCTTGCCGGCACCGACCGTGCCGGCCATCAGAATGTGCTGGGTTTCCTTGCCGAGGACGAGGGGGATGGTGCCGATGGCGAGATCGCTGGCGGCGCGGCGGCGGATCAGGTCATCGGCCAGGCGCTTGTCGGTGGTGAGGCTGCGACCACGCAGGAGGTAGGGATCACGGGCCGCGCTGCCGATGGCGCGGACGCCAAGATAGAGGCAGAGGGCCAGGATCGGGGTGACCAGGACGCCGTACATGACACCGCGCCAGAACAGGTCGGTGATCGCGGTGGCCTGGGCGGTAAACCAATGGTTGGAGATGATTGACCCAGCGGGCCAGATCCGCGGGTCTCCCATCGGATGCAAGGGGCGCTGGCAGGCATTGCTCTCGCAGAGAATGGCGGCGATCTTCCACCAGGTGGCCCCAGCGATGGCGTGCTTTTCGGCGAGGGCCCAGATGGTGAGCAACGGCGTCACCGCGAAGCCGGCCAGGGAGATCAGTACGATCCGGATGAGGCTCTGCAGCTGGATCCGCAGGCGCAGGTGCAAAAGCCCGACGCCGCGGGAGACGTCGTCGGCGATGTGCTGAGCCTGCTGGTTCATCCCGTCGTGGCTCCGTGGCTTTCCGCGGCGGCCAGGGCTCGGCGATGCAGTTCCTGGATGTCGCTGAGCATCTGCGACGGGATGCCGGAGGGCGGCCGGAGTGTCTCGTCGGCGAGGAGCCGCCAGACCTGGATGGCCATGTAGGATGCTGAGGTCGCCTGGAGGGCGGTGGAGCGCACCAACCCCTCAAGAAAAGACAGGTGCGCCAATCCCGCCTGGATCAGTTTTTCGATCCGGCCTACCTGCTCCGACAGCTCGGCCAATCTCTGTTGGAGTTCCTCGATGCGACCATCGGGGGGAGTCGCTGGGCATGCCGGTCCGGTAGAGGGCGGAATCGCTTCGGCCCGAATAGCACGTTGCCCCAGATACCGCAGGAATCCAGCGGCGCTGGCGTATCCGGCGGATTGCGCCAGGACCGTGAGGACCTTGAGTTCCTCTTCCGAGACGCGCACGCATAGCTGCGGCCCGCGTTCTGCCTTCGGTTTGCTCATCAGTTCCGTGCTCTGCCGGTAACAGCCTGGGTCAGGAAAAGGCCGCCGCGCACCACAACGTTGTCCTTGATGGGGATGACACAGGCCTTGATCGACCGCGTGCCGGTCCGGATCACCCCGTCCGGCACCGCGGCGATGCAAGGAGAAGGAACGGTGTCCTCCGGAACCTTGCCAATCGCATTGAGGGCGATGACCTCGTTGAGGCTCGCGAGGCTGGTCAGCTCAGCAGCGGACATGCCGTGCGTGAGCAGGCCAGAAATCGCTTGCAGGGTGGCAGAGGTTTGCTGCGTGGCCTGGGTCAGGACAGCGAGGTTGTGGACATCGGCGGTCAGCCTGGTCATGGCGTCGGCGCCGCGGGCGTACCAGCCTATGATCAGACCGACCACAAGAAGCCCGACTGCAGGTACCATGAGAGCTGCCCAGGTCCGGAGGCGGGTATGCTTGCGGTCGGCGCGGAGCAGTTCCTTCAATGCGTCCTGGGCCGCGTCGACGAGGCCGGCGCGGATATGAGCCTGCTGTGCCAGCTCTTCCGCCTTGACCCGGGCCAGCGCGGCCTCATGCTGTATCGCGAAATCCTTGTTGAGCTGCTCACGCTGTTGATGCGCAGCCGTGGCAAGTTCAAGCTGCTGGCGTTGAGCCGTGGTAAGGATCTGACGCGTTGAGGTGCGTAGACCATCGTAGAGGGTCTGCAGGCCGCCCACGGTGGCAATCAGCGCCTGGATGATGGGATAGGCCGGATCCCCCTGGTAGGCGGGATGGCTCCGCGCGGCGTGGAGCTGCGCCTGGGCGGCGGCCAAGGCCGCCACCACTTCTTCGGGAGTTGGGACGCCACCATTGGCGGGAACGGCGGGTGGAGTGGTCGTCATTCGAACCAGCTACCGACCGGCTGATAGACCTGTTCCATGTTCGCGAGCCAGCCGCCGAGAATCAGCTGCTCGAACAGCCGGAGAGGTGGCGCCTGCGTATCGGGTTGGGCCCCTTCCTTGGCGTCGAAGAAGTTCAGCCGACGGGCCTCGACAGCCTGCGCGACCTTCAAGGCGGGGATAAGCAGCGATACGGCCGCATGTTCGTCGGTCAGCCGGCGATAGAAGGAGTGAGCCTGGATGTCGGCGAAAGACGAGGGATGCAGGGTGGGCGCAGCCGCTTCGTTGAAGAGGAAGGCGGTGGCGGTTGGGCGGAAGCCAAGGTTGTAGAGATTGGCGAAGGGTGACAGGTCATCGACCGACGTGCCAAGGGCGCAGCAAGTGACGACGGCGCCGCCCATCTGCTCGATGCTGCCGACGATGTGGGGCAAGAAGCGGACGACATAGGCGAGGCTTGTATCGCCGCCACCGAAATCGACCAGCACATGGATGCCATGAGGGATGGCGCTCAGGATGGTTTCAGACAGCCAGGAGGCGATGGCCTCGTCTTCGTAGGAGGGAGGCATGCCAACGCCTCCGATATATTGGCCGAGCACTGGATTGGTTTTATCGGCATCGAGAGCGATGAAGTTCTTTTGCTTCCGTGCCAGCTGCGCAATGTGATAGCGGATGTTCGTGCTTTTCCCCGTGCGGCCGCGCCCGATGAAGAATATGATCTTTGTTTTTCCTGAAACGTTGGTCTTTTGTGCTTGAAGCTTGGCACTTTGCGAGAATGTATCACGAAGATCGGCGTCCGGCATCGGCCGTCCCAGGGCAATTTCGGGAAGCTTTGCTGGCGGCTGAATCAACGAGACCGGATTGATGGGAGAGAAAGAGGTTGGTCCGCTCGCAGGCCTGCCCTTCTTCTTAACGTCGGTCTGCTCGTTCAAGTCTTGTTACCTCCGCTTCCAGTGTTTGTTGGTGCCTTCTTGGGGAAAATTCCCCGCTTTGGGTACGACAAAAAGGGCGGTGGCGGCGGCAGGTTGTCTCGCCAGTTCGCTGGTAAGCTCAGGGGCGAGGCCAGCTGCTCCGGAGAAGAGGCCGCAGCCGGAGCTTCCGGCGTTGTGACAGCGGCTTCGCCGTCATGTGGCGGGTCAGACGGTGCACAGGCAGCCACAGGCCGGGCAACTGAACTGGGAACTGCTGGCAAATGGAACGGGGCGCTGGACTGAGTCGTAAAGGCCGGCAAGGTTTCTACTGGCACGCTGAGCGGCGTCCCGCTTTCAAGATGAGATAGCGAGCCCTGAGAACGCTTCTCTCCAGGCAAAGCTCGCGTTGCCACCGATGAAGAAGCCGGCGCCCGGCTCGGCCGTCCTCCGGAAGCGCTCGTCTTATTGGGAATTTTCTTGGCGGATGGCCGTGAATGGGCAGCCGCGCGCCTCTGGCTTTTCCGAAGGGTATATGACCTTGCTTCCGACAATTTCTTTCGCAACTGCTTTTCTGACCAATCATTCTGGGTTCTATATTTAATTCCAGCGATATTGAGAGCATTGGCGATATCTGAGATCGCCACAGACTCTTCTTTCATTATTCTGCTAATTTTGGGCAGAATTTTCCTGATATGCCCCATCACCTGGTCGCCTGGAACCCAGCCAACGCGAAGCTGCGCAGCAATTTCCTGTAGTTCGTGAGAGGTTCGTGGACGTTTGTACACGCTGCGTTCTCGGTGCGATGATCTCGGAAAATCTGCTGGGAGAGTCTCAAGAGTCTAAAATTCTGTTTGGACTCGAACCAGTATCAATGCCGTGAGAGGCGGGGACAGATGGAGGAGCAGACGCGGGAATGGATGCAGGGGCGGATGCAGGGGCGGATGCAGGGGCGGATGCAGGGGCGGATGCAGGGGCGGATGCAGGGGCGGATGCAGGGGCGGATGCAGGGGCGGATGCAGGGGCGGATGCAGGGGCGGATGCAGGGGCGGATATGTTC
The DNA here is from genome assembly GCF_937425535.1 of Rhodovastum atsumiense. Taxonomy (NCBI): domain Bacteria; kingdom Pseudomonadati; phylum Pseudomonadota; class Alphaproteobacteria; order Acetobacterales; family Acetobacteraceae; genus Rhodovastum; species Rhodovastum atsumiense. Next base: position 104,085 of record NZ_OW485604.1, on the reverse strand, counting down.
CGGTTTTGACTGCTTCTGGATAGAAATCCGATATCACCGAATGTGATTAGTCTATGGATATTTCAATAAATTTTCGAAACTGGATATCCGCTGGCAGGCCCGGCCCAGCACGTCAGTGCGTATAGTGTGCGAGTTTGGACAGGCATGGCGGGCGGGGTTTGATTTTCTGCGTGGAGGTTCGGGCTTCGAAACCGCATCGGGCGTGCGGCGCCAGTGGCACCACCGGTGCAGGTTCGGCGCGCGGTGCCGTCCGTTTCCCGCCGCGGCTTCCTCTTTCGCGTGTACGTCACCGCGAAATGCGGTGTTGCTCCTGATGGCAATCGCGCCTCGTGAAGACCGGGCCGCGAGGACAGCTATCCACGCAAGCCTGGCTGCCCCGTGCCGGAGCAACGTGGCGCCTCCTTCATGCTGGGGCGCGGCCGCAAGGGGGGCTATGCCAGAGGGGCTCGGCCTACGGGTTCGTGGTGGCAGCGCAGGGGCGCCGCGGCTACCGCGGCCCTTTGAAGGGTGAGCGGGCGGAGCCCGCTCTCCGCTTGACTTCGCGGTCAGCCATCGCCGGTACCGCGTTGCGTGAGACGAAGGCGTTCGGCAGTAGGTCGGCAATCAGGGGGCCGGTGTTCTCGGTGACGCCGCCGGCGAAGACGACGTGGAATGAGCGGGCGAAGAGGGTGAACATTGGCCGGTCCTTCCGGGAGCGGGAAGGGCGGCGCGCGGCCGCCCTGGTCGGTCAGTAGGGCAGGTCCGCTTCAGTGATGGCGGTGTCGTCGCGGCCCCAGAGGATCTCGGTCTCGGTGACGCCGTCGTTCCATGCGTGGGTTTCGATGGCGATGATTTCGTAGCCGGCGGTGCGCATGCGGGTATTGTCGAAGGTGCAGTCGGCGCAGCGGACAACGGTCATGGTTGGAACTCCCTGTGCTCGGCTCAGCGGAACTGCTGATGAGCAGCGGGAATGCTGGGCTTCGTGACGGCTCAACCCCCGTGGAGGGAGGACCGGAGCCACGCGCAGCCACGCGCAGCGCCGCACGATGGTGCGGAATCGGTAGAGTGGTCAGGGGCGCGAGCATGGTGAGCATGGCGAGGACCGGACCGGAGCGGCCGCGCTCTTCGCGGCGCCGCAGGCGGGGTTGAACCGGCGCGACCTTGCCCGGCATTACACTGGCAAGACAGCAGCAAGCGTTTTGGTGGTGGGAGTTGGTGCTGTCGCAGGTGATGTGGATGCGCTCCCGTGCGGCAGGGGTCGTTACCGGTGGCCGAGACGCGCCGGTGGCGAGATGATGCGGGGCCGTGGTGGTGACAGGCGCCCGATCAGGCCTTTCACTCTTTGCGGAGGTGCAACGCCGGGTTTGGACTCTCCTGACACGGCGGGCCGGATGAGGTGGAGAGCTGTGTTGGCGCGGCCTGAGCCGAGGGATGTCAGCTGGTGGGGTCGTGTCGTCGGGGATGGAGCAGGACGAGACCGGCCTGGAAGCCGAAGGGCTTGCCGATCCGGTTCAACGTTGCCAGGGTCGGGTTGGCCTTGCCGGCTTCGATCTCCCAGACCTGGCGCTCGGTCAGCCTGAAGGCGCGGGCGAAGTCGGCCTGGGTCATGCCGAGGGCTTCGCGCATCCGGCGGACGGCATCGGCGACCGGCAGGCCGCCGGCTTCGATGTCCTCATGGAGCGCGCGGCGGCGTTCGCGGATTTCCTCCGGAGAGGGTGGCCTAAGGCGCGGCATGGGAGGCTCCATGCGCGAGACCGGCGACGGCGTCAGCCATCTCGGGGCAGCGCCCCATCGCCCGCTGGATCACCTGCGGGTCGAGGCCAAGCGCGCGGGCGCGATCGGGCAAGGCGCGGAGGATATCGGCCTTGGCGGCGAGGGTGCGCCTGAGTTGGCTTGCGTCCATGACGCCTGCGGCGGCGACCTCGCAGACGGTGTTCCAGTCGGGCGTCAGGTCGCGGCTCGGGCCTCCTGGCGCCTTCATGCAGGCCCAGGTGGTGGAGCGCCGCACGCCGGTGGCATCGAGGCGCATCGGGCAGAAATCGTAGAGCGGCGTCAGCCGGATGGTGCCATCGGTGTCCTTCTGCAGGGCGGTGTTGCGGCCGTGGTTGTCGGGGTTGCCGAGGGCGAGGTTGAGCAGGTCGCGCAGCACGTACTCGGTCACCTCGGTGGCCGGGTCGGTGCAGACCTCCCGGATGACGGCGAGGTAGTCCTCGTGCGCCGCCTCGTGGCCGAAGGCGGCGATCACGGCGGCGGCGACGAGGCTTTCCTGGCCGAGGCGGATGACCCGGCCGTCCTCGACGCGGCGGTCAAAACGGGGGATGAGCAGGACGTTGCCCCGGTGGGTGAGGGGCCTGGCACAGCGCAGGCCGAAGGCGCGGGCGAGCTCCAGGTAGGGGGGCTCGGCGGCGAGGATGAGCCGGGTGGCCTCGTGCCTGTCGCCGGGCCACTTGACGATCGCGTGGTCGCGGGCCTGGTCGTCCGGCACCAGGGGATCGGGATACCAGAGGCCGTCCCGCGCCTGCGTCAGCAGCACCTTCGGCCAGGCGCCCTGGACCCCCGAAGAACCGGCGGCGATGGCGGCGAACTCCTTCGCCAGTTCGAGGAAACGTTCGTCGAGGGCGAACACGTCCTCCAGCGTCAGGCCGGGCTGGCGCATGCCGGCGATACGGGCCTGTTCTCCGTCCCAGGCCTGCTTGACGCGGATATTGCCGATCGGCCCGCCGCCGGCGCGCAGCAGCAAGGGCAGGTCACAGGCGTTGGAGTCCGGGCTGATGCGCAGGGCGTCGGCGAGCACCTTGCGGGCATGACCTTGCGGCAGCAGGTCCATCAGGAAGGGGGGCCAGTGGCCGAGTTTCCGCCATTCGATGCTGAGCGGCAGGCGCACGCTCAAGGCGGCGTTGCCGCGCACCCTGCCGGTCATGCCGGGGTCGTGAGTGAAGCAGTAGCCGGTATCGTAGTCGAGCGTGGTGGCGCCCCGGTGCCCGGCCGCATCGGTGGTGAACTCGACCGTGGCGGCGTCCTGCCAGCGGTTGTCGAGGTGGATCTGCAATGTCACCCTGGCGGGCATTTTCTCCATTCCGATGGATGCCAACGAGACTATGGCGGGTTGTTAGCATCCACTGCAATGGATGTTTTTTGAGATGGCACTGCGACCAACCGCGCCGCGGTTCAGGCGAGGGGGGATGCTCCTATGTGCGGGCAGCCAGGCGGGGGGCGTAGAGCCACTTGCGCAGCTTGCGCGCGCCGATCCCGGCGCTGGCAGCGAGGCGCGGATTGATGAGGATGTTGGTTTCTTCCGGAGCGATCGCCGACGGCACAAGCAGGAGCGCGGTGTTGCCGGCGCGGAGCCAGGGGGAGGCGAAAGTCATGCTGGCCCGTCTCGCCGGCTCGGCATCCCAACTGACCGGCAGGCTGGTGAGGCTTTCGCGTTGCGCGGCAGCCCAGACGTCGTCGGGGATTGTCACGGCGACAAGGTAGCGGTTGAGCGGCAGGTCGTCGGCGTTCAGGTGAACAATCGTTTCCAGGGAGGCGAGCGCCGGGCTTTCGGAGGCGTACACGACGGGCAGGCCCGCCTCGTTCCAGCGGCCGCCGGTGGTCTTGGCGCCGGCACCGGTGAGGTCGTCGGCCTCATAGCCGGGCGCGTCGGTGGCGATGCGCCAGACGGTCCGGGTCACGCGTAGGCACCGGCCTGGATCTGAGCAAGGGCGGTGGCGACGACGGCCTGGCCTTCCATGGTGTCCATCAGGTCGACCGGGCGGATGCCGCCGAGGCTGGGCAGGGGCTCGGTGAGCCAGCGCGACAACCAGGCGGCGGCGTCGAAGCCCTCGGGGTTGCCGGAGTCCTCCATCATGGCCTGGAACTGGCCACGCAGGCGGGCGATGCCGAGGACCCGTTCGCCTTCATCACGCGAGAGCGGCAGATCCTGCTTTACCTTTTTGTTGAAGGTGGCGGCCGACATGTTCAGGGCCTTCAAGGCGGCGCCCTGGCCGATGGCGCGTTCGGCGAGAATGCGCTTCGCCTCGGTGGCCCAGAGGCCATGGCGGATCATGGAGATGCGCTCCTGGGGGGGGCGGAACACGTCGAGGTAGGAGAGCTCGGCGGGTGCGGTGCCCGAGGAAGGGGGGATGGTCCCGACCGAGGAGGCAGCGCGTGGCATGGCCATGCTCCTTTGAGCTTGATACCCAAGGGACCGGGAGACATCGCATTGCCAGGCATGCGATGGTCAGGCGATCAACCAGTCCTCGCTGCGCAGGCCCTCGACGCGGCGGAATTCGCCGAGATTGCCGGTGACGACGATCAGGCCACGGCTGCGGGCATGGCCGGCGATGAGCACGTCATAGGCGCCGATCATCTGCCCCTGCCGCTCGAGGGTAGCGCGGATCTCGGCGGCGTGGGCAGCAGCGGTGTCATCGAAAGGGAGCACTTCCAGACGGGTGGCGAAGTCGAGGACCGCCTGGCGGTTTTCGATCGGCCGTATCGACTTCTCGGCGCCGTAGAATAACTCGGTCAGCACCACGGTAGAGATCGACAGCGCCGCCGCCTCGGCGTTGAAGCGCGGGCGCAACTGCGGCGGCCGGTCGCGCAGCACACGGATGCAGAGATTGGTGTCAAGCATGTAGCGTAGCACGTCAGAATATCTCCCGTGCCTGGGCGGGGGGCTGGATGCGCTCGCCAAGGTCGATGCCAGGAGCGTCGAAGAAGTCATCCCAAAGCGCGCCGGCGGGGACGATGATCCGGCGTGTGCCATCGCGCAGCACTGCGACCTCGCGCACGCCGGGCGGGAAGGCGACGTCCTTGGGCAGGCGAACCGCCTGAGTGCGGTTGTTCTGGAAGAGGATGGTGCGTGCCATGGGGCTGGTCCTTGGGATATACAATCAGTATATACACCCTTGATCATGTGGTGACCATGCCTGAGACGGGCTCCCGTGAAAGCCCGTTGCTGCGCCTCCAGCACACACATGGATCCGCCCGCTTTCGACGTTGATGCGGAACTTCCCGCCCTGCCGCAGTCGCAGGTCGGCACGCATGTTGACCGGATGACCTGGGCGGGCGATGGGCAATGGCGCGGGCACCGCCGCCGAGGCCGGCGAACGGGTGCGCGTGATTGATGACGGCGTCCCCGGTGCCGAGGCGCAGGGCGCGATGGTCCTGAAACGCCAACGGCAGAGCCGAGGCCCTGCCGTTGGATGGATGTCTCGGCGGTAGAGGAGGGGCGGGCCCCAGACTGAAACGGGACCCGGATGATCTGTCAGGGGTCGCTGCACGGTTTGCTCGAAACTGCACGCTAAGCGGCGCGGGGCAGGAACGCGGCGCGAACATCGCGGAGCGGTCGGAGACCGCTGGGCGGCGGGGAGGCGGCTGCCCAGTCGTAGTCGCCGATGAGTGAGATGTGCTCCCATCCGAGCGGCGCGACGTGGGCCAGCAGCTCATCGGGGACCGGGACGTTGTCGGCGCGCAGTCGCCTGACGGCAAGGTCGAGGTAGATCGTGTTCCAGTGGACGATAGCGGCGGTGACGAGACTGAGGCCCGAGGCGCGGAAACTTTGGTCTTCGAAGGTGCGGTCGCGGAATTCGCCCTGACGGTGGAAGAAGACCGCGCGGCGCAGCGCGTTGCTGGCCTCGCCCTTGTTGAGCCCAGCGTGACTGCGCTGGCGGAGTGCCGGGTCGGACAGCCATCGCAGCACGAAGAGCGTGCGCTCGATGCGGCCGCTGGCGCGTAGGGCGCGCGCCAGCGTGTTGCCGGCGCCCGCCGCGGCGAGCCGGCGCAGGATGACCGACGGTGCGACGACCCCAGCCTCGATCGACGCTTTGACGCGCACGAGTTCGGACCAGCCGCGGATGATGGCAGCCGTGTCGATTGGGTCGCCGATCAGCGGCTCAAGCGGCGGGTACCGGTTCGGCTTCTCGATCGCGTACAGCTTGCGCTCGCGCAGGTCCCGGATGCGCGGCGCGAAGGAGTAGCCGAGCAAGTGACACAGGCCGAACACGTTGTCGGTCGCCCCGGCCGTGTCGGTGTAGTGCTCGGCGATACGGATGCTGGTGCCGTGCGCCTCCGGGCGCAGCCCGTCGAGGACGTAGGGTGCCTCGCTGGCTGTTGCCGCGATGACGCGGCTGAACATCGGCGCGTAGCGGCCGGAATGATGGGTGTAGAGCACCACGCCCGGGTCGATGCCGTGTCGCGCGTTGACGTCGCCGGCGGGTCCGGCGCGGCCGCCGGCACGGAAATACTGGCCATCCGAGGAGGCGTCGGTTCCATCGCTCCAAATCGCCGCCATCGGGTGTCGGTGCTGGGCTTCGACCAGCACGGCGCAGGCGGCGGCGTAGTTCTCCTCGCTGATGTGCCACTGCGCCACATTGACCAGGTGATGGTAGGTCAGACCGCGGGTCGCGTCCGCCATGCGTGCGAGGCCGAGATTGGTGCCGTCCGCCAGCACCGCGGCGAGCAGGGCGGGCCCCTCGGCAGCCGGGCTGCCGGTGCGCAGATGGGTGAAGCAGGCAGCGAAGCCGGTGGTGCGCTCGACATCGGCCATCACCTCAGTCACCCGCACCCGCGGCAGCATTCCGTAAACGCGATCGGCCAGCAGGCGGGCCTCGTCCGGGACGGTCGGCTTGGCCCGGGCGATATAGAGGCTGCCCTCCTCAATCTCGACGCCATCGAGCGCGCCGCGGGCGGCGAGGTCGGCAACGGCGGTCAGGCGCTCGTGCAGCAGTGCTGCCCGGGCGGCGAGGTAGTGCTCGGGGTGGCTCTCGCCGCCGATGGCCGGAGCGAGACCACCCCGATCATCTCCGCCGGCAGCAGGTAGTCCTCGAAGGCGCGGTGGTCGCGGGTGCCGGCGACCCAGACGTCGGAACTACGGAGGCGGTCGCGGAGGATGGCCAGCACCGCGGTCTCGTACAGCCGCCGGTCCGGAATCGCCTCGGCGAAAATCAGCTTCCGCCACCGCGGCGGCAGGAACGCCGCCGGCGGCCGCTGCGGCAGGGCGCGGGTGCCGTCGCGGTCCAGCGCCTTGAGCAGTTCGAGGGCGGCGAGCAGCGGGTCGTGCGGGGTATTGGACCGGAACTCGAAGGCGGCGAGGAACCGCGGCGTAAAGCGTCGCAGCACGGCGTAGCGCTCGGCGGCGGTGATCAGGATCTCCGGCTCAGCGGCGCCGGCGGCCGCATCGATCACGGGCACCGCATCCGCGAGGCGTGCCATGCCGACCTCGCGCTCGACCGCGGCCACACCTTCCTCACCGGCCGCGCGCGCCTGCTGCAACGCCGTGATCGTGCGGCGGAACAGCAGCAGCGTCCGCGCCACGTCGCGCCGGCTGGCCTGGAATCGCCTGTCGTCGCGGTTGCGGGCCTTGGTGAACAGCGCGCCCGTGTACTTGCCGAACATGGCCAGTGTCGCGTCGGCGAGGCGGGTACGCAGGTCAGCCGCCTGCGCGACCAGCAGCGCCGTTCGCCGGGCAGGCTCGACGCCCGCCAGGTGCTGGGCGGTCATGATGCCGGCTTCCTCCACCAGCCGGGCCAGGCGGGCCGGGTGGATGCGCGCTGCGCGCCCGGCGTCGATGCCGATGCCTCGCACCCAATCCAACCGGTCGAGCAGCGCCAGCATGTTGGCCGGTCCGGGCGCCTCCGGGGTGTCGCGCAGCCAGGCGAGGCGCGAGCGGCCCCGGAGCGCCGGGTCGGGCACCAGCTGGGCATCGAGCGTCGCACGCTCAGCGTCGCCCATGCCCTCGGCCAATCTGACGAAGGCGAGCCGGCGGGCCCTTGCCCGGGCGGCAAGGCCGATCCGCTCCAGCACTGCCGCGCCCGGCACGACGACGCCCTCCAGCCGCAGGTAGGCGAGCATGGCCGCGACGATCGGCTCGCCGCGGTCCGTGGCCCAGGCTGCCTCGGCGCCAACCTGGAGGCAGCCACGCCAGTCGGCCAGCCGGAAGCTCCGCAGGCGCAGCGCGGACTGTAGCTCGACGACGTGTTCGCGGCGGGTCTGGTCGCGGGCGGCATAATCGGCGAAGGCGGCGGGTGGGACGCCAAGCTGCTCCGCAACGAAGGCGATCAACGGTGCGGACGGGTGCTCTCCGGCCCCGAGCCCCATGCCGGGATAGCGGAGCAAGCAGAGCTGGACAGCGAAGCCGAGCCTATTGGCGGCGCGCCGCCGGGCGCGGACGAGGGCCAGGTCCGCCGCGTCCAGGACGTAGTGCCGCGCCATCTCGGCACGCTCGATTGGGATGCCGAACAGGCGGGAACGCTGTTCGGGGGAGAGCAGGGTGCGGCGGGGCATGGAGGCGACCTTGGCATCGGCGGAGCCGCCGTTCGTAAACCGATTGCCTTTCGAAGCCGATCTGAAAGAGGATACTGAAAGCTGGAACCGGAGGTTCTGCCGTGGCACGGCGACCCGTGCACAAACCCTCGTTTGCGAAAGCCGCCCCTGAGGCGACGAAGGCGATGCTGCTCGGCTACGCCCGGGTGTCGAAGGGCGACGAGCAGACGAACGCCCTGCAGGTCCGCGCCCTACGGGCGGCTGGCTGCCGGAGGCTGTTCGAGGAAGCCGCCTCGGGCGGACGGTGGGACCGACCGGAGCTGCATCGCCTGCTTGACCAACTGCGCGAAGGCGACGTCGTCGTGGTCTGGAAGCTCGACCGCCTGTCGCGGTCGCTGAAGGACGTGCTGCACATCATGGAGCGGATCGCCGGAGCCGGCGCGGGCTTTCGCTCGCTGACCGAAAGCGTCGACACCACCACGCCAGCGGGGTGGATGATGATGCAGATGGTCGGCGCCTTCGCCGAGTTTGAGCGCGCCATGATCCGCGAACGCACCTCGGCCGGGCTCGCGGCAGCCCGCGCCGAGGGGCGCGTGGGGGGGCGACGCCCGAAGCTGAATGCGGCCAAGCGGCGCGAGATCGCGGAAAGCGTCATTACCGGGCGCAAGTCAGGCGCAGAAATGGCGCGCCTTTACGGTGTTAGTCAGCCTACCGTGTCGCGCATCGTGGCGCAGTACAAGATCGGGATGCTCTGATAGATGTTCTACACGCGCCCGAATATCGATCCACTCAACTTGGATCTCGTTCGGCTCGATGGTGGCGGAAGCTGCCCGTCTCAGTTCTTTGGAACTACGGTAGACGGCCGATCCCTGTACATTCGCTACCGGAATGGCTGGCTCAGCGCTGAATGGGACGTCCCTGATTGTGAGCTAAGTCCGGGACGCAAGGAACTTGTGGAAGCGCAAATCGGCCCGATGTTCCACGGGGACATCCTGATGGAGCAGGTTTGTGACCTCTTGGGCCTCACTTTCTTCGGGGTCACACCGCCATTCACAGAAGAGGACAGGATCAAAGCGGCCGACCGTAGCCGGATACTCGACTGGTCCGGGCGGACAACCTACTGGGAGGAACTACTCCAGGTGACAAAGGAGGGCGGGACACACTTCGTCAAAACGCTGCAAGCAGCGTTTGGTGACGTGACCATTCTCGAAGCCGGCTGGAGACACTCGGGGCACGCATACATAGAGCGCGCGAGCGTCGAAGAGTGCGAAAGGCAGGCGACGATTGGCATCAACGCAGACCGAGCACGTCTGCACTCCATTCTGAATTCTGAACACGCGCGGCTTTCAGATTTGCGAGATATGTTCTCGCATGTCATCGACTTCCGATTTGACTGGAACAGTCGGTCAGATAGGGAGCGATATGTAAACCATAAGGAATTCAACAGCAGATTCTTTGAAGCGTTCGGCAACAAATCCGTCCTCGCCGAACGAAATTTCGGCATCATTAGCGGGGAGTTTGCCACCAACGACCCCAACTCGCGGGATTTTGTGAGCAGACTTTACGAGCTGATCGACGCGTGCTTCTCTCGTCAAGCAGCTTGGGTTGATCCGCAAGGAACCCTTCTTCGGCGGTTGGACAGGCATTCTTTCCACAGCCGCGATCTGACCGAGTGGTGTCGCCGGTCCCCAAACCACTACATCAGTTGGGGAGATGAGGATTTCGGCAACGGGAAGATCATCGCTGGCCTCAGAGCCTTGTGAGCCACCCAGGCGTGCATCGCCACAGCAGCCTCTGAGCTTAGCGTGCAGTCTCGAGCAAATCGTGCAGCGACCCCTGTCAGGTGGTGCCTTTGATGAGATGGACATTGATGGTCGATGAAGCCGCGGTCACCGTGATTTCGTAATGGCTGCACTGGGTGGCGTGATTGATGGTCCTGGTGCGGTAGGCGACGACGTTCACGCCGCCTGCGTGGCGGATACTATCGTAGATGATGCCGTTGCCGCCCGATGCCCGGATCGCTTCGCCGAACGGCTGCGAGGCGGCGTAGGTGTCCGGTGTGTAAATATCTGGCCGGGCGGCTTGTTGTCCCCGTATGTCCAGATAGGACCCGTCGATGTTGGCTGTGTACTCGCGGTACACCCGTTTGAGGCTGGCAACGCTGGTTGCCGCAGCTTCCCGGCGCAGATGATGCCCCACCTCGATGACCGCCGTTGGCAGAGACGCCGCCGCGTACCAGGCGCCCAGGTCCGCTCCGTTGAACCGCATCCCGCTGGGAGCCACGTGGAGGAAGGCCGCCATGATGATGCTGGAGTTCGGGCGGCTGTAGACCCAGTCGCTCTCAGGCAACCGCCGGACGCGTTCAGCCAAGAGGCGGTCGTTCGTCCACCCCACGAGGTCCAGCACGGCCGCCAGGTCGGCCGCCGTCGCGACGGTGTCGAAGAGGCCGATCGGCGGGAACCTGGACGGCACCAGCCGGTAAGACGGGACCGGGGCTGCCGAAAAACCGTCGGTTGTCACCTGAAGACGATGTCTGCGTCGGTGTAGGGGCGGAAGTCCCGGTCGGTTTCGTTCGGCTCCATGTAGATCCCACCCCTTGCCGCATCCAGGAATCGCCGGACGGCCATCAGGCCGTCCTGGGTGCCGCACGTGACCAAATCCAGGGGTGGCTTTCCGCCGAACACGGCCGCTCCATGGGGGCGCCGCAACCACTCCACTCCCTCTCGCTCGGTCTCGTGCAGGATCATCAATCCTTGGTGGATGCCGAGAACGGCGGAAATCCGAATGAGGACGTCCAGGTCAAGCGTCAGCTCACCGTGCTCGCGCGCCGTCCTGGCCCAGTTGTGGAAGGTTGAACGCGCTGGCAGCCCCAGGACGAGGCGTCGCTGCTCCTCGGACAGCCCCCATAAGTCAGCAATGGCCAGGAAGGTCCTCATTCCAGGCGCGCTCATCCGGCGCCGGATGGTCGGCTCAAAGCGGCTGACGTCCAGGATCCGCCTGCCATCCGGGACAGGCGGAGCAACTTGCGCAGCGTGCGGCACTTCATCCTCCGTTTTGTCCAAAATGGGATATAGTCCAAAATTGGACATCCATCAAGGCTCTCACGGCTGACGGCCAACCGACTGGCAAAGCCGAAGGCCGGCGAGGCACAGGCGCCAGATGCCTCCCAGGCAGTCGGCAGGCCCGGACGAGCCTCTGCCACCGGCCTGTGCCGCAGCGAGCCAGTGTTTTGGTGGCTGGGACGTGCATGATGAGCGAGACATTCGAGCGCCGCGATGGTAGCCATGTTGGCCTCCGGGGGAACGGCGCTATCCCCAGCCGATGTGGGTGGCACCGGCGGCCCGGCCGCGCTGGACGAGAGCGGCGAGGCGACGTTTGATGTGTCCCTCCGGCGCGCCGAGATGGATGATGGTCAGGCGGTCGGATTTCGCGTCGATGATCGGCGGGCGCTCGGGAGAGCGGTGACACAGGCCACGGCGCAGGGCCTGCGTAATGAGGCCGGAGAACAGGGGGATCGGCATTTCTCCCGTGCCGCCGTCCCAGCTGAGACCCAACGCCGCGAGCAGATCGGCGGCGTTGGCGTTGCCGAAATTGACCTGGAAGTCCTCGGGCTCGGTCGTTGCCGTGACCGGCCAGATCAGCCTGCCGTTGCGCGGGTCGGTGCGCAGGACAGAAAAGGTGACAGACATCGCGGCGCCCCCTGGCGGAAGACGTGCGGGAGCCTTTCGGCTCCCGCGTCGGAACTCAGGTGAAGGCGTCGAGCTCGGCGGCGGCGACCTGGCGGGAAACCGGAGCGGCGATTCCTTCGTAGGGCTTCCACTGCTCGCCGGTGAGGTGCTCGTAAGCGGCCTGGGCGCCATCGGCGGCACCGAGCAGGGCACGTGCCTGCAAGGCGGCCTCAGCGGCGAACTGCCGGGCGCGGGCGGCACGGCTCTCAAACCCGGCAGGACCGTCACGGTCGTCCCGGTCGTCGTTGCCGGTGGTCAGCTCGCGGGCCCTGGTGACGCGCTCGGAGTAGAATTCTCCCGCGCGGACAGCGGAGACCACGTGGGCGCCCACCAACCGCTGCAGGTGGATCTTCAGCGCCACTTCGTTAAGGACCAGCACCTCGGCGAGGCGGGTGATGGAGTCCCGGGTGGCCTCGCGGATTCCGGTGTAATCCACTGGATCGAGGGCGTAGGCAGCCGAGATCTTCTCGGCCTGGGCTTCGGTCGGGGCCAGCATCCGGGCCTTCTCGAAGGTCGGCGCCTCCTGGCGGAAGGTAGTGCGGGGGGCGGTGGATTTGTTCTGGGACTTCGCGGCCATCTCACTGCTCCATTCATTTTCATGCCCAAGGGTGGCCGGCCTGCTGCCGGCGGTTTTCCCCTCGGGTGCGGTCCCTTGGGCAGGGAGGGGCGGCAGATGGAGCCCCCGAGGCATGTGAGCGCACGGGGCTTGGCTGCGGCGGGCGGCGATGATCGCATCAGCGATCGTTGCCGCAGGACGCGGCTATGCCCCGTGCGGCGAGCGTGCCGAGCCGTCGGCGCGCGCTTTGCGCGCGGGGGTTCTGGCTGCCGCTACGCCCTGCCAGACCGCACGCATCCGAGGGGACGGGCCGGTGGCAGCGGCAAGGCGATCCTGTTTTTCTTCATGAATGAATGGAGTTTTGCTATTCGGCCGCGGGTTCGAGAACAGGCATGGCCATCGCCGTGTAGCCGTCGACAGGTGGCAAGTTCGGCATGGCGATGGTCGCGGTGTCCCAGAACCAAGGCGTGAACTGACTGTCGGCGGTTTGAGCGGCAAGATCTGCGCGGAACGCCTCGCTGGCACCCGACGGCAGCAGGTAGAGGCCAACCGGCCTGGGATGGGTGTCCACCACGACGGCGGTGGCGGTTGGCGCGGTGGCGGACAGGCCGTAGCGGAGCACCTTGAAAAAGGCACGGCTGCCGGCGGTGAGCGCTGTGACCAGGCGTTCGTCCGGCTCGCCTTCGATCGGGATCCAGTTGGCGTTCGTCGCCATCGCGGTGATGTCCTCAATGATGGCATAGCCGGCGCCATTCACCGAGAAGGTAGCGGCGACGACCAGGTGGTTGCCTGGCTTCTTGTTCCAGAGAGCGATTTCCTGCTCGAAGCGCTTCTGGAAGCTGGTGTGCAGGTCGGGCGACAGCCCGAAGTGAAAATCCGGACTGTGCTTGACGATGATCTTGAAGGCGCTGCGGGCGGCGGTGATCTCCTTGACGTCGCCAATCAGGATCATCAGGGGCTTGCTGCCAGTGCCGTGGCTGACAAGTCCTTTGGCCAGATGGATGCGGCGCCGGTCGGCGATAGCCTCCTTTTGCTCGGCGATGAAGGGCTCGGCTACGTAGAGGGTGCTGGCAAGGGGGGCTGTGGACGTGGCCTTGGAACCGGCGGCTGCCAGCAGGTGGGATTGCACCACGTGCCAGGACCGACGCCCGGCCCATTTTGGCGTCCAGTGGGTCAGGCGGGCTTCGTCCCAGAGATAGTGCAGCAGGCCACGGAGAGTAAGCTTCTTGCGCTGGAATTTGACGGTGTCACCAGGAGCGGCGCCGCGTTCCGGGGAAGACTTGAGACGGTTGGACCGACGGGACAGTGGAAAGCCGAGACGCAGGAGCGTGGTGCCTTCCTCGGGGTTCTCGACGATCGCCTGACCGATCAGCGGAGCGAGGCCACCGAGTTCCGGCGGCGGCTCCCAGGAGGGGCAGCTGGGGGCGTGGTGAGGGCCGGTCTCCGGCATACGCTTGACGATGATGCCGCTGGCGGTACGCGCGAGATACATCTCGAGCGGTGGATCGACACAGGGGCAGAGGAGGCGCGCGCCGCGGCTGTGCAGTTGTTCGAGGCGGACACGATCGGCCGGGTTATCCGAGTCAATCGTGGTACTTTCGTATCGATAGGTTGGCATGGCCCTTTCCTGGGGGATCGGCCACTTTCGGCCTGGAAAGATGCAATGGCTTCGCTGTTGGCCTGGGTTTCGTGGGCAGGGGCGGGGCCGCTTTGCTCGACGGAATGCCTTCTGTCTTCCGATCTGTTTAGATTTTTCCTGGAAAGATCGCAGGCGCTGTCATTCTGCAAGGAAAAAGTGCGCGTGCAGGTTGATCGTGGATTGGGACGCCTGGGAAGACACCGCACATTCAGGAATTATCAGCGTGCCCGCCCCACCCTGATTTCAAGATTCTGCTGAAAATCCTGGTCCTTCTGCCCGTTAGCGGGTGCTTCCCGTCAGAATCAACCTGCCTGCATTCATTTCTCGAATTCAGGCACATTTCACCAAATGGAAGTTCGTGACGCATTGGTTCAATCCGGGGCCGACACACATCTCAGATCGTTGCCAGTATGCGAACACATGTATGCAAATGTCTCTTGAGAATTCCCGTTTGCGTGAGCTGCAGTCAGGGTTCACACAGCCGTCCGCAGATCTTAGTCTATCCTTGCGGAGTTTTCACAGGATCAAACAGAAAAGTCCAGTTCTTATCAACGAATTACTTGATTTCCTCAGCATGGAAGCTACACTGCCACTTCTCACTGAGGAGACAACAATGCGGGTCGAGATCATCCCCGGGACACGGAACGTCGTGCGTTTTCCCGTGGAACTGCGGGCCAGGCCCAGCCTGGAACTGCTGCATGATCTGGCGCCAGACAGCCGGCGGATCGATATCATCGCTGAAGCGTTCGGTCTTGACAAACCACCGGACGGTCTCCGCGATCAGGCGGACCGGCGCACTGCCGAGCTCATCCAGGCACGGGTACCGTCTGGACCAGATGAGGCACGGCGGGCGGCATTGGATGCTCTGCTGCGTCCCGTGCTGGAAACGGCGGTAGCGGCGTGCCGGAATGCGTTTAAGGCTGATCAGGAAGCTCAACAGATGCAAATGCAGGCGGCGCAGGCGTTGGTGGCAGGCAGCTTCTCCGCGTCCGGCCTGCAGGCGCGTGCCGATGCACTGACTGAGACCGCAGCCGAACTGACCCTGCTGGCACACCAGCACGCTGAAGAAGCCTTTGGCGTAGCGCGGGCGGTCGATTATGCACGCCGCGGTGAGCCCTGGGTACCGTTGGATGTGCATGCAGAGGCAGAAGCGCTGTTCTTCGGCTCCGCCAAGACGGCCTGACCTTTTGGGGGATGATCGCTGCTGGCCGGGGGTGTGCCTCCGGCCTCGCTGCAGCCTGCTCATTCTGGTATCCAGCTGTTCAGGCCAGTTATCCCTGCGATAGTGGTTGGATCTCCTGCGCGCAGGCAATCCTCGATTCATCGTCCTGTCTGCCAGTGGTCGTTCTCGCAGAGTTCGGCGACCTGCCCCATGGTACCTGCACCCCGAGATACAGGTTCCAAAAGCACAGAGCTTGAGTTGGTGCAGCAATGGGGCGCACCGGGGTCGCGCCTGACCGTGAGGACCGATGCGCTGCTGGGAAGCATGAGCATACCCGAGGACAAGATCCCGGCCGGGGCGCACGCGCCAGACGCTGGATGCTGCGGACACGAAGCGCCGTGTTCAACCCAAAGCCGACTCATGCATGCTCCGCGAGCTGCCGCGCGAGGCCGCCTCGCGCTTCACGGCGATGACGTATCGGTACCGCTCTCGGTTGTCGTCGCACAGCGAATAGTTCCGCAGCTCGAAACAGGGGGGCCGCACGAGCAGGCTGCTGCCTGCGCAGACGATCTCGGTCAGCATCCGTCGCGAGTGCGCCACGAGCATCAGGCTGTTTTCCAGGGTCGTGACCATGCTCCTCAGCCGATAGAGATCGGGGAGCCAATCTCGACGACGCCCCCTTCCAGGACCTCGGCATAGACACCCATGTCGGCGTGGCCGAAATGCTGCATGAGGGAGCGAGGGATTGCCATGTTCCGCTCGGCAGTGACGGGATCGACATCGGTTGCAGCGCACCGCCGCGTCCGCCTGAATATCCTGAGCCTGGCCGGGCCAACCTGGATCTCCCGTCCCAACATCTCCAGCTCCTGGAAGGCGTCCAGCCCGTCGAAGTAGAGGTTGGCACGGAACCTCAGGGGGTCGATCTCCGCGTTCGTCCGGGCTCCGAGATCCCTGACACTGTTCAGGTTGACAAGCGAGATGGCGTTCATCATCGCCTTCGAATGCACGGAGATGTCGGTGAAGCGATTCTCACCGCCGACGGCCACGACCGGCTCCTGCCCACCGTTCAGGTCAAACATGTTCGAGAAGAACCTGCTCACGTTGCTCCGGCCTACCTCGGTCTCCAGTTCCTCCTGGAGCACCAGCTGGCCCTGCACGCGGATTTCGAGCCTCCTCGTGTCGCGGTCGACGAAAGTGGATAGGGCGGCCAGCCGCTCCTCTTTCACAAGCACGATGAAACGCGTCTTCGGAAGTGGCTTGTAGTCCACCGGATCATAGCCGCTGTCGTGGCGCGCAAGACCGTAGACACGGTCGAGCGGAAAGCCCTCGCCCGGGACCAATCGGACGCTGGACAGAGCCTGTGCGCTCAATCCTTTCACTGGGTAATGAAATAAACCGCTGACCTTCGTCGACATCGCTGATCCTTTTGGCACCGGTGGTGGACGACCCAGGGCCGCCCAACACCGGCCCCATTAGCCGTAGTCGCCCCCTTCTCGCAGACTACGAGCAGATTCTTCCTACTGACGACTGTCAATCAAAAGGCGGCGGCAGACCCTGGGGCGTCTACGCCGTTCCGCGTCTCTACGACGGCGGGACCACGCCGGGGGAGATCACGCAGGCCACCGCTCTCTCGCTACGGCAGGCGCCGATGCATTTGTGTTGGCGGCGACTACGACGCATGGCGAGACGCGCCATGATGGTGTCCCGGTCCATGTGGTCCTCCTTGTCAGAAAGCGGGTAAGCCGCAGGGTCCCTGTGAGGCCGCCGAATGGATCAGGCCGCCGCGCGGTGCCTGGGCATCGTTGGTGGTGTCATGCGCTCGTCCTCATCGGCACCACCATTCGGCTTGGACGGCTTATTCGATGTATCAAGCACGGTATCGTCGGGCTCATCGGTGCCTTCGGCTTGGTCGTTCCACGCCTCGTCAGGGTCGACGTCCTCATCCGTGAGGCCCTCCCTGGACGCAATCGAGAGGCTCTCCTGCAGCTTTGTCCGCTCGGCCTCGGTGAGCGCAAACCGTGCCGCCGGCAGGAGATAGGTCCCCCGCCCGACATGCCCGATCAGCGCCGCGCGGGTCGCTTTGCCGGTGTCGCGCGGCAGGACGTTCTCGGCCCTGGCGACCTGCTCGATGGCCGCTTTGCTCAGGCAGGACAGGAATTCCTCGGTTGCCATATTCGGCAGGAACCGGTCGGCGCCGAGGATATCGCCGGCAATCCGTGCCACCATGCCGCTGCTCGTCATCCCCTCCCGGCACGACAGCACGGAGCGAAGCATCTCGCGGGCCGCCGCGCGCAGCAGGCTGACATCGTTGGTCAGCACGCCGCCCTCGATCAGGCGTCCAGCCACCGCCAGACGGTCGAACCGGCTGTTCGCGCGGGGCGAGTGGACCGACACATTCTGCCCCGCCAGCGCCAGCACCAGCAGGCCAATCAGCACAGAATCGTCGGCGGGGCTTTCCTGCAGGGCCTCGTGCAGCGCATCGGTGCGGAAGTCGCCGATCATCGTGACGCCCTTCTGGGTCACATCGGGACGCGAGGGGAGCGGGTTACCGGTGGCGGCCGTGGTGCCATCGCCTTTCGTGGCGACGGCTTTGGCTGTTTTCGGTGGGGGTAGACGGAAGGTGACGGTTTCCACCTCACCGGTGCGCCGGTCGAGATAATGGCCGATGCGATCCTCGGGACCTGGTGTGCTCCAGATACGTTGGGCCCTGGGCGGCAGGTCCGGCCGGCCCCACTGATCCACTGTGAGCAGCACGCCGTTTTGCGGCAAGTTGGCAGTGAGCCATTCCTCCTGCGCGGCAAAGAACGCGTCCACCTGGGTGGTGTAGAGGTTGTCCTCGCCGCCGGGGCCGAACAAATCGTCTTCCCAAACAATCCCATGACGGCGGGCGCTGTCATCATCGAAACGGGCGTGTTGTTTCAGCAGACGGGTTTTCTGCAAGGGGCGGGCGATGTCCCACCAGGTAGCCGCCTCGCCGCGCTTCGGCTTATGCCTTTTCCAAATTTCGGCCTGTTCCTCCAGTGCCGCCGCGGCGATGATGCGGATCTCCTCCTCGCGGGGCATGTCGCCTTTGGCGATGTGATCCAGGATCGTAGGGTGGATATTCGCCAACAGGCGCAGGCGACGGATGAAGCGGACGGGATAGGCGAAAGCAGCAGCGATGGCTTCCTCGGTCCAGTCATCGCCGATCAGGGCCTCGATTGCCCGCCACTGGTCTACCGGCCCCATCTGCGCCCGCACGATGTTTTCAGCGAAGCTGCGTACCGCGTCGGCGCCGTCATCGGCATCGCGCACCAGCACTGGGATTTCCGTCATCTCGGCCTTGATGGCGCAGCGGACGCGGCGCTCGCCGGCAACGATGATCAGCTTGTTGTCGATGGGACGGACCACCGGGGGCTGGAGCAGACCGATTTTACGCAGGCTGGCGACCAGCTGGGCGTCCTGTTCCGGTGTTGCCTTGGTACGGCGGGGATTGTTCGGGTTGAACTTCAGGCTGCGGGGATTGACGGTCCTGAGTTCCATTGCGGTCACTCCTGGTTGCTTGACCCCACCCGACGCGCAGCGCGGTCGGCCTGGCACCATTGCCGGTGAGCGGCCCGAGCCGGCGCTACGGGACGCGGCCCGGAGGGCTGCGGCCCAGCCGGCCGGGGTGCGTGACCGGCGATGGAGCGCAGCGGTGCCGGGACGGATGCGATGCTACCCGTTCCCATTCCTCCATGCTCGCCTGGCCTCTTGTGTGCGCACCCGCCGGAGCAGTTTCAGTTCCGGCCAGTGCCGGAGGGAGGTGCCGCGAGGGCGCATCTCCCGGCGTCTTGCCCCGTTGGGAGAGATGAACAGGAGGCAGCGCATGGCCGAGACGAAGGACGGGATCAGGGTTAACCGGGCGCCGGTCCTGACGTTTTGGGCGGCCGTGGTTGCCGAGCGGCTGGGCTATAACCGGGATGCCGCGATCACGCTCGGCCGAGCTGTCGCCGGCTCGAACGCGCGGGTGAAGGCGAAGGCGCTCGGCATCGCCGAGGATCACCGGGAGGTGGGCGACCTGCGCGACGAGGCCCGCAAGCTGCAGAAGGAGAGGACGCACGCGCCGAAAGCCGTGCATCTGCTCGGCCGCGATGTGCCGGTGGTGGAGGAGAAAGGCTCCGTCCGAGCCCTCGATCACGACAAGCCAGCCGCGCCGAAGGCGGCGGCTGGCTACGTCGAGCGGGCGTTCGGGGAGGACCTGCCGGCCGTGCGGCATGCCATGGAGGAATTGGCGCGGTCCATGGAGCCGGAGGAACTGAACAGGGTCGGTTTCCGCCTGTACGAGCACTTCCGACCGGAAGTGCCGACCGGGGCCACGGGCTGGGGCGCGAAGGGTCTGCTGGACCTCCAGCGGATCAGGACCGCAGGGACCTGATCCGCGGCATCAGGGGCAGCAACCAGCCAGGCAGGTCTGGCACGGCGCGGGTGATCCGTTGCTCCGCCATCTCCAGGACCACCCGATGCACCGCGCCGGAGTTGTCGGCCAGGATCGCCCGGTCCACGATGGCCAGGGCCTCCGGAAGATTGGCGAGGCTGGCCGAATAGCGGCGCCGGATATCTGCTGGCGCGATGAAATGGCCGCCCCTGGCGGCACGCGCCCGCACGCGCTGGATGTTTAGCGCCACGGTTTCCAGGGCAACGTAGCGGAGTTCGATGTCATAGCCGGCCGCCTTGGCGGCCCGGAAGCGGCGTAGAACGGAGTGCCCTGCGAGGGTCGTCTCCAGAGAGATCGATCTGCGCGCCGCCAGACTGTGCCCGAAGAGCGTGAGCGCGGCCTTTCCGGCAGCGCGGTCAGCCGCGCGTGGGGCGGTTGGATTCAGGCTCCGGGCGATCTGGTCAGGGTCGATCACCACCTCGACCGGGTCCAGTTGGGCACCTTGGTCACGCAGGCTGCTCTTTCCCGACCCGTTCGGCCCGGCATAGACGAGCAGGCGCGTCATGCCGGATACGGGAAGTCCTCGTCCCGGAACTCGGCGATGGGTGCCAGGCGCTCGATATGGCCGTCCGGATACTCGCGGACGATCCACCCATCGGCCATATAGGTCATAACCTCGCCGCTCGCGACCCGATGGGCACGAGCGGCTTGGGCTGCCTCCTCGACCGCCTCGAAGCTGGCCCAGGCGGGACGGGGTGCGGCGGGGAGATTCTGGTCAGGCATGGCCTCCTCCATGGGGCAACAGGGGAATAGATAGTGTGTCGGGGGGCGCGCGGCGAGTTGCAGAGGCCGCTTCTCAGGCTGCCCCCCAGCCGTTAGCATCTGGTCGTTCCTGTCCCGGCTATCATTGGCGGCCAGATCTGCCTCGAACGCCTTGAGCTCGGTGGTCTTGGCCTCCAGCTCCACTGTCAGGGCGAAGGGCTCGCCCAGCCGGCGCTCGTAGCCGGGCAGCCGCGCCTTGGCCTCGGCCAGGGGCGCGCGCAGTTCCTCCAGGGAGGAGCACTTTTCCAGCCAGCCGCACACAAGCAAGAAAGCGTTGTTGCCGCTTGATCCTCGGGGGTCGCCCACATAAGGCTGATTTGGCTGCCGATCGAGACAATGGCCCCCGATCGCGGCAGCTCAGCGCTCGCATGGCGCTGACCCGGAAGGGGACCGTGACGATGCCGCCGCCCGCCTCCAGGCGGCGATGGGGAAGCCCGCGATGCCTGGCCGGAATGCCGGCAGTCCGCTGTTCCCGAGACATCATCCCCGGCGGCTGGTGCCCATCCTGGCCAGGAAAGCCTTCACATTCAGCGGAGAGGCTTGTCGCCTGCCGGCATCGGACCGTAGCAGGGACGGGCAGGACATGGAGAAAGCAATGAGCGGTTCGCAGAACACCGCCACGAATGTCGTGCGGTTCCCGATCGAACACCGGATGCATCCGACGCTCGATCTGCTTCGCGAACTGGCACCGGATGTGCGGCAGGTGCTTCAGCGTGCCGAGACGTTCGGGCTGCCTGTGCCCGACGCCATGCTGCGGCACGCGGTGGACCGGGAGACGGCCGGGCACATCCTCAACCACGTGCGCGCGGAGCCTGGTCCCGAGCGCCGACTCGCCCTGAAGGCGCTGCTGGCATCCGCGGTGGCGCCGGCGGTCGCCGCCTGCCGGGTCGCCGACGAGGCCGGTGAGGCAGCCCAGGCAGCACGGCAGCGGTTCGTGGCCATGACGGCGGCCGGCCATCATGACGCACCGGCGCAGGAGGTGGACGCTGACCGGCTTGCTCTCGACGCGGCAACGCGGCTGCTGGAGGCGCATCTCCGCTGCGAGGAGGCCGAGGGCGTCGCGCGCGCGGTCGGCTTCGCGCTGCGCAACGAGTCGTGGGTGCCATTCGATCTGGCCACAGAAACGGAGCGGCTCTGCCGCGACGGCATGATGCACGCCGACTGACCTTGTCTCGCGCAAGGCGGCTCCGCCGCGGCGGAACGCTCAGGTCAGATCGCGTTCGACGACCTCGCCGAACCCGACGCTCCGGCCGCGCGTCGGCGTCAACCAGATCGTCGGGATGCCCGGATCGACCGGCTCGTCCGCGGCGGCAAGGTCGGTCGCGTAGACGATCGCCGCCGCCTGCGGGAGGTTCGTGGCAATCCAGTCGAACGCCGGCTGGAACTTCGTGCCCCCACGGCCCTCGACCTCGATGCTGTCGAAACCCTCGCCGGGCCGCAGATCCTCGACGCGGCAGACGGCGGTGTCGCATTGGATCAGGACGATGCGGTCCGGGCTGGTCTCCTCCAGGATGCCGAGCACCTCGGCCGTATAGGCGGCGAGCTCGCGCGGGCTGATCGAGCCGGAGGTATCCAGCACGAAGGCGATCACCCCGGCGCCGCTGCGCCGCCAGCCCGGCAAATAGAGGCCATGCGGCAGAAACCGACGGTTGGGCCGTCCCCAGTCAAGCGCCTCGCGTCGTGTGCCGTCGAACACCTGGCGGAAGCGGTCACGCCAGTCGATGCGCGGCGCGCCGGCGGCGATCATCTCCACCAGCGTGCTGGGCAGCTTGCCGGCGCGCCGGGCCATGGCGGCAGCCTGCCGGATGCGCACGTCAAGATCGCGACCCGCCTGCCGCCGGCGGCTTTCCGGCAGCGGTGAGCCATCCATCTGGGTCAGGTCACGAACTTGCCCCCAGCGCGGCTCCCCGGCGGGACCGGAGGATGCCGGCGCGTCCAAAGACGTTGCTCCCGGGCCGGATGGCCCAACGTCGGGCGCGGCCGGTGCCGGGCGGGTCGGCTGCTCCTGCAGCAGCCGTTCATAGATCGCTTCCGCCGGCAGGCCGGTGAAACGGCCCGCGTGGTCGATCAGCAGATCGTCCGGCAGGACAAACCCGTCCTTGAGCAGAGTGGCGTTGATCGCGAAATCCGCGGCAATGTTCCACAGCCCCGGGAGACGCGCCCCGCGACGCAGATGGTGCTTCAACACGATGTGCAGCACCTCGTGCGCGATGACGGCGGCGGTGCGTTCGGTCCCGATCTCCGCGCACCAGCCCGGGTTGTAGAAGATCGCCCGCCCGTCGGTCGCCATGGTGTCGAGCCCGGGCTCGGCGATCCAGTCCAGGCCGAGCGCCAGGGCACCGAAGAACGGGGCACGGGCCATCAGCCGCGCCCGTGCCCGGGTGATGATGGGGGGCAGCATGCGCATGCCCCCCGTCACGCGAAGGCGCCCTGCATGCGGCGCAGGATGTCGTCGGCCTTGTCGGCGACGCTGCTGCGCAACGCGGGCGAGGCGCGCAGATCGTCGGGGTGATACGCGGTCAGGTGGTCCTCGATCTCGCGGCAGAAGCCGGCGATGCGTGGGTCATCCATCAGGTTCAGCAGCGGCGCCAGCTGCACGATGGCCCGCACGTTCTCGACCAGGCTGTCGCGGAACGGATGGCGGGTCCGGCCGTCCTCGCGGCTGAACAGGCGCAGGCGGGTGGCCATGCGCGCCACCGGCTCGCGCAGCCGCTCCAGCAGGCTGGCGACCGCGTCGTTCACCGTGCCACGCAGCGCCTCCTCGGCATTGCGGCGCACCGCGTCGATCTCGTCGGCGGCCAGCTGCACGCGGAAATCTTCGGCGCTCGGGATCGGCAGGAAGGTCAGCTTCACCCCGAAGCGCTGCCGCAGCTGTCCCTGGGTGGGGAAATCGCTGTCGCTGTAGGCGTCGCCGAGGCGCCGGCGCGCCTGCTCGCGGATGTCGGGATAGGCAGTGATGAAGGCGCTGACCGCGTCGTCGAAGCCACGGATCGGTTCCGCCATGGCTTTGGTGAAGGCCAGGTAGGCAGTTCCCTTGAGGATGCGGGTGCCGTCGTCCATCCATGGCAGGGTGCGTTCGGCGACGGCGGCACGGACGACGCGCTCGGCCGTCTGCACCGGCGCGATGGCGTCACCGAGCAGGCTCTTGTTGGCGCGGATGGCGTTCTGCTCGGCGCCCTTGCTGTCACAGAGCTCGCGGGTGATGGAGCGGTCGCGCTTCTCGCCGCTCCAGACGCGGACGCGGGTGGCAACCAGCAGGGCACGGGCCGACAGGTCGATGGCCGGCAGCAGCGCATCACGGGGAGAGATGTGCATCGGAAATCTCCTGGGATGGGAAAGCGTGTGCGGGCGCGCGTGCGGCGCCCGGCGGCACGCCGTCCGGGGCGGGGTGCTGTGGAAGCGGCGACGTTCAGCTGGCGCTGAGCAGTTCGCCATGCGCGGCGGCCCAACGCGTGTAGGCCGTGGTGAGGCGCAGCGTCTCATCGCGGGCGGTCGCGTCGAGCACGCCGGCCACGGCGAATTCCTGCTCGGGCAGCCGGTCGAGGTAGGCGATAATGGCAGCGAAGTTGCCGGGCCGGGCGTTGTAGGCCAGCGCGCCCATCAGCGCGTAGAGGGTCATCGCATCCGACGGGATCGGTGCCGTGGTGGGATCGGCGATGATCGCCTGCACATCCGGCAGGCTCTGGCAGACCTGCCGGAAGCCGGCGAAGTCGGCACCGGCAGCCTCGCCAACCGTGCCGTCGAGGCACTCGCGGCGCAGCGCCTCGGGCAGGTCGAGGCCGAGCACCTGGCTGCCCATCTCCCACGAGCGTGGCGTCGGGTAGGCATTCGAGGTAGCGCAGAACCGGTGATGGTACTCGGCGGCGCGGAAGCGGTTGTAGGCGATCAGCATCGGGTCGAGCCCCTTGCGGCTCGCCCACTGCGCCCAGGCATTGGCATCCGCCTCGATGGTCAGGTGCAGCAGGCGATTGCGCAGGTGCGAGGGCATGGCGCTGGTGCCGGCGCGGTTGTGCTGGAAGTTGCCGGCGCAGACCACCATCCAGCTGCGCGGGAGGTGATGCTCGCCGATGCGGTGCTCGCGCACCAGCGTGGCACCGATGTTCATGTTGGCGACGCCGGCCTGTGGCAGTTCGTCGAGGAACAGGATGCCCTGGCCGCTGTCGGGCAACCAGTCCGGCCGGCAACGGATGGCGCGGCCGTTCTCCACCCACGGCATGCCGCCGAGTTCAGCCGGATCGCGGGTCGCCAGGTCGGCCTGGATCACCTGCCAGCCGAGCGTGGCGGCGACCGCCTCGACGATGGTGGTCTTGCCGAGGCCGGGATCACCCCAGGCCATCGGAATGAGGAAGCTGGTCACCGGCGCGCCGGCCTCGGCGAGGCGTTGGTTGTGCCGCAGGATCTCCAGCAGCACGGTTTCAAATTCGGCGAGCTTCATCTTGCGTCTCTTCCAGGATCGGGGCTGAACACCCCTCGCAAGCCGCCGGCCGCTCCCGGCGGGCCAGCGCGCGCGCAGCGCGGGACCGCAGCCACGCGCAGCCGGCGCGCAGCACCCGGCGAGCATGGCGAGGACCCACCGCTTGCCCGTCCGGGGGCGGCGCGGTGGCATGTCCTCCGTTTCCGTCCTGGTTTCCGGTTATCTGGCACTGCTGTTTCTCAGCACGTCGTTCCAGTCTCCCCGCACCGGCCGCAGCCGGCTGCACCGCACGCCGGAAGCAGCCGCGATGTCCGCGATGCGCACGGCGTAGCAGTCTCCGGCCGTATCGGCGTCGGTCGCGGCGACGATCTCGGCGCCGGTCGTGGCTGTGGCGAGCGTGGCGATCAGGCGTTCGGTCGCCGGCCCGATGCCGCCGCCGGTGCTGGCGTAGAGACTACCCGGAGCGAAATCTTCGAGCGTGGCCAGGCTGAGCGCGTCGATCGCCGCCTCCGTGAGGACGACGCGCGCCGGCGCCACGGCGCCGATGGCGAACAGGGTCTTGCTGCCGCCGGTCGCGAAGCCGCGCCAGTGCGGACCGCGCATCTCCCAGCCGGCGATGCCGCCGGCACCATCGCGGTGCAGCGCCCACAGGCTGGCCGCCGGTCCTTCGCGCAGCAGATCGGCAGCGATGGCGTGGCCGAGAGTGGCGTCGGGCAGGCCACGAACCTCAGTGAGGTAGCGCCAGCACGGCGAGCCGGGACGCGGCGGACGCCGACACTGCCAACGTTGCGCCAATGGTAACGATGCGCCGGTTGGTCGGCCCGGCAGGGCTGCCGACGCTGCCACGGCGACACCGGCCAGCGATCGCAGGATCACGCAGGCGTCGCGGAAACTGCCGCCCCAGAGGTATTGCGCCAAGGCAAACACGTCGCCCTTGGCCGGGGAGAGCGGATCGAACCAGCCCTGACCGCCATGTGTCACGATGACGATCCGGCCAGCGCCGCAGCGGTATTTCACCGCGCGGCGCGTGCTTTCCCGGATGTCCATCCGCCATCCCGCGTGTTCAAGCACGGCGCGGCAATCCACCCGCACGCGCAATGCCGCGATCTCCGCGTCGTCGGTCCGCATCGTCCTGCTCCTGTCCACCGGGGCGCCACAGAGCAGGGGCGAATGCCTGTCCTGACGCGGCGCCGGATGGTGCCCGCAGGCCGCGAAGCCGGACCGGGGCAAGGGCGCGCCGCACCGCCGGCGCGGGACCGCAGGGCCGCATCCTTGCCGCGGGCCAGGCGCAAGCGGCAGAGATCTCACCGCCAGTCGCAGATCATCACTTTATCAAAGACTTGAAGCGGCCCGTGAGGCCCAGGGATGGCTCAGTCGTGAATGAAATTCAGGAAAATACGGTATTGTGATCGAAATTCCGTCGCGGTGATAGCGTCGCAGCGGCAAGCGTGATACGCAAATTCAGATAAACAGCCACTTTATGAATGATTTTCCGTCACGATGAATGAAATTCCGGAGGCCGATGACTCTCCTGCAGCCGGAGAGGAGATGTTGCCCCTGCCGATGCGGGTGACGTCCGTGCTGGGGCACGTCGTGCCGAACGGCGCCCGCCCGCTCGGCTACGCCGCCTTGGCCGCAGCCTACGGGCTGGATGCCCCGGCCCCGGACAGGCTGTTTGCCGCCGGTGAGCGCCATACCCTGCGGACCGAAGGCCGCTGGTCGGTGCTGACGCCGCGCTACCAACCACCGGCAGACACCCTGGTCTCCCACCTTGGCTTCGCGCTACGCCACGAAGCGATCGACCTGGGGCTACTGGCAGCACTGTTCCGCCGTCCCGAAGCTCGGCGGGCCATCACCGCCTGGGTGCGGCGGCAGCCAACCGGCCGGCATCCGCGCCGCGCCTGGTTCCTCTACGAGTGGCTGACCGGCGAGCAACTCGATCTGCCGCCGGCGCCAAGGGTAACCGCCGCGGATGTGCTCGACCCCGCGCATCAGTTCGCGATCTCCGGCGAGGTGGTGCCGCGCTACCGGGTGCGCAACAACCTGCCGGGGACGCCAGCCTTTTGCCCACTGGTCCGATTGTCCCCGGACCTGGTGACGATGCGCGCCAGCGACCTCGCCGAGGAAGCACGCGCCGTCGTCCGGCGCACCGCCCCCGACCTGATGGCGCGCGCCGCCGCCTTTCTGCTGCTGCTGGACAGCAAGGCGTCCTACGTGATCGAAGGCGAGCGCCCGCCGCAGGACCGCATCCAACGTTGGGGCCAGGCGCTTGGCGAAGCCGGACGGACCGTGCTCGACACGGACGAACTGCTGCGCCTGCAGCGCCTGGTGATCGGCCGCGACACACGCTTCCTGCGTCTCGGCTGGCGTAGCCTGGGCGGTTTCATCGGCGCGCGCGACCGCGACAGCAACGCACCGTTGCCAGACCATGTGAGCGCCAGGCCCGAGGATCTCGCCGTGCTGATCGACGGCCTGCTCGCCTTCGCCGCCCGGAGTGAGGCCGGCGTGCTGGACCCGATCGTGTCGGCTGCCTGTCTGGCCTTCGGCTTCGTCTTCATCCATCCTTTCGAGGACGGCAACGGACGCATCCATCGCTGGTTGCTGCATCACGTGCTGGCGCGGCGCGGCTTCAATCCGCCGGGCATCAGCTTCCCGGTCTCGGCCGTGTTCCTGGCGCGGATCGAGGCATACCGGGCGGTGCTGGAGCATTTCTCCCGCCCGCGCCTGGCGCTGACGGAATGGGAGACGACCCCCGACTTCAACGTGCGTGTGTTGAACGAAACGCGGGATCTGTTCCGGTTCTTCGATGCCACCCGGCAGGCGGAATTCCTGGCGTCCTCCGTCGTCGAGACGGTACGGACGATCCTGCCACGCGAGGTGGAGTATCTCCGCCGCTACGATCTGTCCAAAGTCCGCATCCAGAATTTCCTGGAGATGCCCGATTCACGTTTCGATCTGATGATTGGCTTTCTCCGGCAGAACGGGGGCCGGTTCTCCCGGCGCGCTCGCACCAACGAATTCGCGGCTCTGACCGACGTCGAGGTGCTGGCGATCGAAGGGATCTATGCCGATCTCCTCCTCGATCATGGGTAGGGAGCCACCTCACCCGGGATTGGTCGGGAGCAAATCACCTGAGGCAATAGGTTAACCGCTCGAGAGCATTTCAGGTAAGGCAATGCGCGCCCCTTGAAGCTTGCCACCGTCAGGCCCTAGTGTCCTGATCGCGAAATTTCTCAGATCTGGGTTGTGCGCTGGCAAAAACGCTTGATGGCCGCAAGGATATCGTCGGCGGACTTGATCCAGCGGAAAGGTTTGGGATCGGCGTTATGGGCGTCGATAAAGGCGTGAATGTCGCTCTCCAGTTGCTGGGTGGACCGGTGGACACCACGCCTGATCTGCTTGTCGGTCAGCAGGGCGAAGAACCGCTCGACCTGGTTGATCCAGGACGCACCGGTTGGCGTGAAGTGGACATGCCAGCGGGGGCGCTTGGCCAGCCAGTCCCGGATCAGCTTGGTCTTATGGGTGGCGTAGTTGTCCATGACCAGATGGATATCGAGGTCAGCGGGCACGTTGGCCTCGATCTGGTCAAGGAACTTCCGAAACTCGCTGGAGCGGTGCTTCGGGTAACAGCGGCCGATCACCGTGCTGGTGGCGATGTCGAGCGTGGCGAACAGCGAGGTGGTGCCGTGCCTGGTGTAGTCGTGGGTGCGGCGTTCCGCCTGCCCCGGGCGCATCGGCAACAGCGGCTGGGTGCGGTCGAGCGCCTGGATCTGCGATTTCTCATCGACGCAGAGTACCAAAGCCCGATCGGGCGGCACCAGATAAAGCCCGACGATGTCGCGGACCTTTTCCACAAAGAGCGGGTCGGTTGAGAGCTTGAAGGTCTCGCTCCGGTGTGGCTGCAGTCCAAAGGCCCGCCAGATGCGGTGGATGGTCGACGGCGCGTAGCCCACCGCCTTTGCCATCGAGCGCAGCGACCAGTGCGTGGCATCGGACGGCGTCGCTTCCAGGGTCAGCCGAATGGTCTCGGCAATCGCGTCATCGCCGATCTTGCGCGGCGTCCCGGGCCTCGGCTCGTCCAGCAGCCCATCCAGCCGATGCGCAGCGAAGCGGCGCCGCCACTTCGAGACCGTGTTGGCATCCGCACCCACTTCAGCGCAGATCGCCTTGTTCTCTCGCCCCGCCGCCGCGGCGAGCACAATGCGTGCCCGCCGTGCCATCGCCTGTCCGGTCTTGTGCGCCCGCGCCAGCGATTCCAACTCCCGCCGCTCCGCCGCCGTCAACTCGATCGCTACCGCAGCCTTGCCCATCACCACATTCCTACGACTATCACCATAATCGTAGGAATTTCGCGATCAGGACACTAGGTTCTGTTGCAAACTCGGTGAACAGGTCGAGCGCTTCCTTGGACGAACTGAGATTCAGGCGGCGATGTCGAACAAGCTGGCGATGAAGACAGCCTGGGCCTTCATGTCCCGACCGTCGATCCTGCGAACCTGCCCTTTCCTCATCATCGCCATTGCCTCGTAGCCCGCCAACGTTCGTCGTGCTGTTCGGAAACTGCCGAAGCCAAGCCCAGGCTCCGTCAGCCGTTTGATCCGCCGATGATCCTGTTCGACGATGTTGTTGAGGTATTTGCACTGCCGCAGTCGGGTTCGCCGCCACAGCTCGGCATCGCTCTTCATCTCGGTGACGGCCTTCGGATAGGCGGCGTTCCTGTCGACGGTGATCGTACGCGGGTTCACGGTATGCGGCTGACCGAGGGCCTTGCGGAAGAATCGCTTCGCTGCCGCCGCATCCCGTTTCGCAGAGAGCAGGAAGTCGATGGTCTGGCCCCGGCTGTCGACCGCGCGATAGAGGTATGTCCAGCTACCTTTGACCTTCAGGTAGGTTTCGTCGACCCGCCAGGAACCGGTGCACGGGCGCAGATACGGCCGCAGCCGCTTTTCGAGTTCGGGCGCATAAGCCTGGATCCAGCAGAAAATGGTGGTGTCGTCGACCTCAACGGCACGATCCGCCAGCATCAACTCGAGGTCGCGATAGCTCACTGGAAACATCAAGTACCAGCGCACCGCCCAGAGAATTACGTCGGCCGTGAAATGCCGCCCCTTGAAACGTGCCACCACCAGCTCCTCAGCTTCCTTCGCCGCCAGCGATCATACCCCGTTCCAATCGCGCCGGGAATTTGCAACGGAACCGCCGCGAGCGCGGTGTCGGTTCGCGGGAAGGGAAGCGTTCCGGCACCGCCGAGGATGGCGATTTTTGCTTGCCGAGGTCCGTTCCGGACGGCGGGGAACAGACACAGGGCCACGCCCTGCCGGGCGCGGCTCAACTGTCCATCTTGGCGGTGAGCAGCGCCTCGATGCGGCCGACCAGCATTTCGACCGTGATGGGCTTACGCAGCAGGGAGAAGGTGCCGCTCAACGCTCCATCAACGGCAAGCTGGGCGCTGTCCCCGGCATAGCCGGTCAGCAGGATGGCGGGCAGGCCCGGCAGCCTGGTCTGCGCTTCGCGGATGAGCACCAAACCGTTGATGCCAGGCATGGAAAAGTCGGACACCAGGAGGTCGACGACCTCGCCCGCTTCAAGGAGCGCGAGAGCCTCGACCCCGCTCTCCGCCGTCAGGACTGCGAAACCGGTGTCCTCGAGGGTGGCGGCCATGGTCTCCCGCACCATGCTGTCGTCGTCCACAACCATCACCCGGCGAACCTCATCGGACGGGCGTCTGTCACTCCTGGGCACACCTTCGGACGGTGCCAGCACCACTGCCTCCGCCGTCGGCAGCCAGAGGGTCACCGTGGTGCCGCGACCAGGCTCGCTGTCGATGGCCAGGGCGCCACCGGACTGCTCTGCGAAGCCTTTGGCCATGGACAGGCCGAGGCCGGTGCCACGCTCCCGCGGCTTGGTCGTGAAGAACGGCTCGATTGCCCGCGCCTGCGTGGCCTGGTCCATGCCGATCCCGGTGTCGGCGATCTCGATGCGGACGTAGCAGCCAAGCTTGAGGTCGGCGCGATGAGAACTGTCATCTGCCACCTCCTCCGCTTTCGCGGTGAGAGTGAGGATTCCTCCGCCCGGCATGGCGTCCCGGGCATTGGTGGCGAGGTTCATCAGGACCCGCATGAGTTGGTTGCGGTCAGCCAGCAGGACGGGCAGCCGCTGGTCGATGCGGGCGCGCACAGGCACTTTGGTCCCCAGGATGTTGACCAGCATCTCCCGGAACGTGTCCAGGAGCGCGGCTGGCTCGATCCGCTCGGCGCGCAACTCATCCCGGCGCGCGAAGGCAAGCAGCTGGCGGGTCACGGCGCTCCCCCGTTCGGCCGCGCTGGCCACCACGCGTGCGAAGCGCCGCACACTCTCGGCGTCGGCGGCACGGCGCTCGATTACCGAGATGCCGCCCTGGACCGCCTGGAGCACGTTGTTGAAGTCATGCGCGATGCCGCCGGCGAGATGGCCGAGCGCGTGCAGCCGCTCGCCCTGGGCGGCGCGCGTCTGTTCTTCCCGCCGTGCCGTCACTTCCCCGCGCACCCGGTCCTCGCCCTGGCGGTTCAGCGTCGCCAGGGCGGCCTCCGATTGGCGCAGCGCGGTCACGTCGGTCAGCGCTTCCAGGATCGCCGGCGGACGCCCGCCGGCTCCCCGCCGGAGCACCTTGTGGGCGCAGACGATGATTTCCTTTCCGTCCTTCGTCCGGTGGCGCAGGTCACCCGTCCACTCGCCGTCGCGCTCCAGCGCGGCCTCGATGTCGCGAAGGGAAATGGGAAACCTGGTTTGAAGGAGGTCGTGCGAGATCCGTCCCACTGCCTCCGCCGCCGTCCACCCGTAAAGGCGGACGCATCCTTCCGACCAGGACCGGATGGCCCCAGTCATGTCCCGCGTCATGTACGCTCCAAGGCCGAGCGTCTCCAGCAGGTCGCGCAGGTGGGCGCGCTCCGCCGCGAGGGTGGCCACCGTGCGGCGGTCGTCGGTGACGTCGCGGCTGATGCCGACGAGGCCAACCACCTCGCCCGTGGCGGGATCACGCAACGGCGCCCTGGTGGACTGCCATACGCGCGTCTCACCCCGGCGGGCATCCGGCACCTCTTCTTCCGTTGCCTCCGCTTCACCGCGTGCCAGGATGCGCTGGTCGGCCTCCATGATCGCCAGGGCTTTCACAGGCTCGGCCAGGTACTCGGCGGCCGTGTGGCAGATCACCTCGTCCGCCGGACGGCCGATCACGGCCATGGTCGCGGGGTTGGCGTAAAGCATCCGCCCCGCGTGATCCTTGGCGTAGATCGGATCCGGCATTAACTCGCCGATGAAGTGGAGCAGGTTCGCCCGATCAGGCAACGGAATCGGCGCCGCACACGGCTGCATCGTCTGCCCTGGCGCACTGAGCTGCTCTGCTGATCCGGCCGGAGTTGTGCCAGATGTGCGTTGCCGCCGACCAAAGATATTCCACATCGGTCGTTCCCCCTTGATTTAAGAGGTGCATTACATGTGGCGGTGTGGAGTTGATATAAGATAAGGAGCGGAGTTATCAAAGTTGTGAAGCCAAGTCATTGATTAGAATTTTGGGATAAACGCGTCCAAAAAACCGAATTTATTGCCAATATTCAGGGTCACGGCAATCGCAGTCCGGCAGGCCGAGGCCGGGAAAACCGAGCGCGGCGGCGATGACGTTGGCATCAGCCTCTCGGCCTTGATGGCGTCCGAGTGTCCGCATGGCCTCGTTCGACCCGCTCCTCACGGTCAAGGGAGGCGAAAAGCCTTTCGGCGTCAGCCTCCGTGAGTCGGGTGCGCCGCATGGACAGGATTCTGTCCACGGCGGCTTGGAACGCCGCCATTGAAACGAACTCCGAGGCGTCGGTGCCGGACAGCGCCAAAACCGCCCCCCGGCCCCATCTCATCCTGGAACTCCGCGAGCGCCCGCTCCCGTTCCGCAGGCGACGGCCGGACCGGCAAGGGCCTGTTGAAGTCGCGCGCCGACAGCGGGCGCGCCTGTTCCGGTGTGGCTTTGACCGTCATCAGGTCACCCGCCCGAACCCCGCGCCGCTTCACACGGTGGACATCACGCCCGGTTTTCCCTGTCTCAGAACCCGCGACAGGCGCTCGACCAGCACGGCCGGCGGGGCGGGTTTGCGCACCAGGGCGAACGGGCCGCCCTGCTCAACCGCTTCCAGTCGGCCGGGTGCCGCGGAACCCGCATGCCCGGTGACCATCACCGCGGGCAGGCGGGGCAGCCGCCGTCGCGCCTCCTCCACCAGCCCGAGGCCATCCATCTCGCCTGGCATGGCGAGATCGGTGACGACCGCGTCCGGCCGCAGCCCGCCATCGAGCAGCGTCAGTGCCGCGGCGGCGTATCCCGCCTGCGACACCGCGAAGCCGCTTTCCGCCAACTCGGCCGCCATAACTTCGAGAATATCCGGGTTGTCCTCGACCACGAGTACTGTCGGCGTCTTCCCGGGCGCGACGGCTCCGTCGGATCCGTCCGGCGCATCCGGTTGCGGCGCGGGAACAGGAACGGCAGCCGCGGCGTATATTTGTGGCAGCCACAACGACACCGTCGTGCCATGGCCGGGTTCGCTCTTGATCGTCAGCGTGCCACCGGACTGCTCGGCGAAGCCGCGCGCCATGGAAAGACCGAGGCCGGTGCCCTTGCCCTTGGGCTTGGTGGTGAAGAACGGCTCGGTCACCCGCGCCAGCACCTCAGGAGGCATGCCTTCGCCATCGTCCGCGATCGACAGGCGCAGGTAGGCGCCGGGCACGAGTCCCGGAGGTGCCGCCTCACCCTCCGAGGAGAGGGTTTCCGCCCGCAGGGCCAGCGTGCCGCCGCGTGGCATGGCATCGCGGGCGTTGTTCGCCAGGTTGACCAGGACGGCTTCGAGCTGCCCGCGGTCGGCGGACACCATGGGAAGATCCGGTTCCGCCTCGATACGCAGGACGACGTCCGCCCCAAGTGTCGGCCGCAGCATCTCGGCGAGGCCATCGAGCATCGGCGCGGGCGCGACCGGCTCGGCATTCAGCTCGCCGCGGCGGGCGAAGGCCAGTAACCGCCCGGTCACCCGCGTGCCGCGCTCCGCCGCATCGGCAGCCTTGGCGAGGTGCTGCCGCACGCCGTCGTCATCCTCGCCGAGCCGCTTCTCCGCCAGCATCAGGCGGCCCTGGACGGCCTGGAGCACGTTGTTGAAGTCGTGCGCGATGCCGCCCGCGAGCCGCCCGAGCGCCTCCATCCGCGCCGCCTCGGCGAGGCGCAACTCGCTCTCGGCCAGCGCCCATGCCCGCCGCTCGGCCAGCTGCTCCAGCCGCAGGGCGTCGCCCGCCAGCACCGCCTCGGCCTGCTTGCGCGCGGTGATGTCGACCGAGGTGCCGACCAGGCCGATCACCTCGCCCGCGGCGTTGCGCAGAGGCGCCTTGGTCG
Source organism: Rhodovastum atsumiense (assembly GCF_937425535.1). Lineage (NCBI taxonomy): Bacteria > Pseudomonadati > Pseudomonadota > Alphaproteobacteria > Acetobacterales > Acetobacteraceae > Rhodovastum > Rhodovastum atsumiense. The sequence goes on along the minus strand of NZ_OW485604.1, from coordinate 69,751 downwards.
AGAGCCAGACGGCGGGCGTGCCGTCGGCCAGGCTCACCTCCTCCTCGATCTGTTCGGCGGTCCCGTTCTCCATGATCCGGCGATCATTCGCCATCACCGCTGCCGCCTGCCGCTTGTCCTCGAGGAATTCGGCATCGGTCCGGCCAAGGAACTCCTCCGGCCGCCTGCCGATCAGCGCCGCTGTGCCCTCGTTGGCCAGCAGCAGACGACCCTCGCGGTCCTTGGCATAGACCACGCCCGGCACCGCCTCGGCGAAAGTCCTGAGCAGCGCGGTGGCGCGGTCGCGCTCGGCCTCCGTGGCGCGGCGCCGCTCGATGTCGAGCAGCACGCCGGGGAAGCGCAGCGGCGTACCGTCCGGGGCGTGGTCCACCCGCCCGTTCGCCTCGATCCAGCGGTAGACGCCGTCATGCTGGCGGACGCGGTACTCGCAGCGGTAGAGGCCGCCGCGCGCGATCGCCGCGGCAATGGCCTCATTCACCCGCGGCCTGTCCTCGGGATGGACCGAGGCTAACACCGCCTCGCTGCCGAGGCCGGTGCGGCAAAGCTTTGGATCCAGGCCGAAGGAGCGGGCGAAACGCTCGTCGGCGGTGATGTGGTTGGCCGGCAGCTCCCATACCCACGTGCCGATGATGGCACCCGCCGCGAGCGCGAGCTGCACGCGCTCGGCGGCCAGCTGCGCCTCCCGGCTGCTCGCCGCGAGCGCCGCCGCGGCCTCGCGGCGTCCGGTCACATCGAAATTGAGGCCGACCATGCCCGCGGCGCGCCCGTCCGGGCCGGGGACCCCATGACCGTGGGCGTCGATCCAGCGGACGGTCCCGCCGGGCAGAACCACGCGGAACTCGTGGCTGAACACGCCGTCGCCTTGATCCCGTGCAGCCCCGATCGCCTCCTGCAGGGCCGGCAGGTCGTCGGGATGCACCCGTGCCAGCGCCTCTTCGCCGGAGGGCTGGCCGATGCCCGGGTCGATCCCGAACAGTTCGAACTGGCGGGTGTCCCACTCCAGGCGGTCGGTCGCGAAGTCCCACGACCACAGCCCCATCCGTCCTGCCTGCAGGGCGAGTCGCAACCGCGCCTCGCTCTCCGCCAGTGCCGTTTCCGTCCGGCGCTGGGCTGTCACGTCGGTGACCGCCTCCAGAACCGCCGCCTGGCCCCGCGTGTCCGGCCGCAGCACCATGCGGGCGGCGACCACCAGGTCCTGCCCGTCGCGCGTGCGGTGGCGCAGATCGCCCGTCCACTCGCCGCCGCGGTCCAATGCCGCTTCGATGTCCACGAGCGGCACGGGGAAGCGGCTCCGCAGAAGGTCGTGGGTGGTGCGTCCGATCGCTTCCGTCGCGGTCCAGCCGTACAAACGCTCGCAACCGGCGGACCAGTGCCGGATGGTCCCGTCGGGATCGCGCGTCATGAAGGCGCCAAGGTCCACGGTCGCCAGCAGGTCGCGCTGCCGCGCCTCGCTCTCGCGCAGCGCGGCCTCGGCGGCACGCCGCTCCGTCACGTCCACGGTGATACCCACGGCGGCCACCGCGTTGCCCGCCCGGTCGCGGACAGGCGCGGTGTTGTTCAGGTAAAAGCGCCGTTCACCCGTGCCGAAGCGTTGGCATTCGACCAACTCATCGTGGACGATCTCGCCCTGCAGCACCGTGCGCGCCATCGCCCATTCATGCGCCTGGATGCGCGCACCCGTTTCGGGCCAGAAGCCCACCCAATCGCCATACTGCTCCGGGCCCGTCGTCTCCGGCGGAATGCCCCAGAGTTCCCGCAAGGCGGCGTTGTCGCGGATGATGCGGCCCCGGGTGTCCGCGATGAGGACGCCGACCGGAAGGGCGTCGAGCATGGCGACAAGCGTCGCCTCGTTTCCGGTCAATGCCGCCTCGGCCCGTCTGCGCGCCGTCACGTCCAGCAGGATGCCCGCGGTCCGGGCCGGCCGCCCGTCAGGGCCACGTTCGATCCGGCCGCGCATGACCAGCCAGCGTTCGCTCCCGTCGGAGACGGCGGCGGGCCGGAACTCCATCTCGTAAGGCAGGCCGTCCCCGACGGCGCGTGCCCAGTGCGCGACGGCACCCGGGCGGTCCGCGAGATGGACGTCCTCCAGCCAGTCCCCGGCTGTGAACTCCGAACGCTTTGCACCAAGCAATGCCACGGCCTCCGGTGACCACGAGCCTCGGCCTGATCCGAAATCCAGCTCCCAGGTGCCGACGCCCGCGCCTTCGGTCGCCAGCATGAGGCGCGCCTCGGTGCGACGAAGCGCCGCCTCCGCGGCCATGAAGCCGCGGCGGAGCTCCTCCAGCTCGCCGATCTCCGCAGGCACGAGCGCCGCAGCGGATGCAGCGGTCAGGCCCCCGGTGTCTCCGGACGCGGCGAGGGCGCGGGCATGGGCGCCGAGGCGACGGATCGGCCGCAGGATCCGCCGCGCCGCCAGCAGGGCGGCGAGGCCGCCGAGCAGGACCGCGGCGGCCCCGCCGACGCCGAGGCCAAGCAGGGGCTTCCTCCAGGCCGCCGTTAGGGACGCGGCCGGCTGGGCCACCAGCAGGGTCCAGCCGGGTGCCGACGGCACGGTCCGGAAGGCGAACACGCGTTCCACGCCGATGATCCCCGGTCCGCGGTACATGCCGAATTCCTGTCCGGCGAAGGAGCGCACGTTCTCACGGGGGATGGGTCGGCCGACGAAATCGTCGTGCAGGTGCGAGCGCGCCACGATCACGCCCTGGCTGTCCAGCAACACGGCGAAGGCATCCGCAGGCAAATGCTGCGCGGCCAGCAGGTCACGCAGCCGCTGCACCTCGAACGACACGCCCACCATCAGCACGACCCGGCCGCTGGCATCCCGGACAGGCACGGCGGCGGTGAAGACGAAACGGCGGGACAGGGAGCCGACCACGAGATCGCCCACGGCCGGGCGTCCGGTGGCGAACACCCGCTCAATCAGGTCAAGCGAGCTGATGCGGGGCATGGCCGCCCCGAGCGGCCGCTGCGTGCTCAGCAGGGGCATTCCGTCCCGCGCAGCGACGTAAACGGTGCCGCCGAGCCAATCCGCCACGCGGTGTGCGTGCGCGTCGAGCGCCGGGAGATCGGGCCGCGCGGGGTTCGGCCCGAAGGCGGGAGAAGACGCCAAGGCGGCCAGCGCGGCGATGTCCCCGGCGATTTCCCGGTCCACCGCGGATGCCAGGGCGCTGGCGGTGTCGCGCAGCCGTCCCTCCGCCGCGGTCCGGTAGCTCGCTGCCAGTTGCCAGGCAGCGACGCCGCCCACCGCAAGTGACGGGAGCAGCACGGCCACCACCAAGCCGACCAGCAGCGCGGCAAGGCTCCGGCCGCGGCGGCCGCCGACAGGAGCGGCACCGGACCCGCCTGCGACGGGCGGACGCCGACCCGCCGGGCAGCCCGTGCCGGCCGGATCCGGTTCAACCACCGGCAGACGGGGAAGCCGTCTGAAGCAGGATCCGGTCACGTGTTGAAATCCGATTCCCCGCGCCCCGGCTTTGCGGCCAGCATCTCTGCCAGGCATTCGGCCAGGCGGGCAGCGGCAATCGGTTTGTGCAGGACCGCGCATGGCCCGCCGGCCCCGGCTTGTCCCCCGGCAGCGGTGTCGACGTAGCCCGTCAGGACGAGCGCGGGCAGATCGGGCCGCCGCTCCTGCGCATGGCGGATGAGCTCCGCTCCATCCATGCCCGGCATCGACAGGTCGGTGACCAGCACGTCGACCGGTTCGCCCGCATCCAGCAGGGCAAGGGCCTCGGCACCGCTTTGCGCAAGCAGCACGGCGAGACCGGCATCCTCGAGACCGACGGCGAGGGTCTCGCGCACCATTTCCTCATCGTCCACGAGCAGGACACGCGTCGCCAGCTTCGCGGAGGTCACGCGCTCCCGGGCCGCGTGGTGCCTTCCGGCCATCCCGTTATCTCCGTCCGTCACCGGCAGCCAAAGTGTGACGGTGGTGCCGTGGCCAGGCGCGCTTTCGATGGCGAGGCCCCCGCCGCTTTGCTCGGCAAAGCCCTTCGCCATCGACAGGCCAAGGCCGGTTCCGGAGCCAAACGGCTTCGTCGTGAAGAAGGGTTCGGCGGCGCGCGCCAGCGTGGCCTCGTCCATGCCGGTGCCTCCGTCGCTGACGACGAAGCGGATGTAGCGGCCCGGTTTCAGCGGAGTCGGACGGGACCATTCAGCCTCCACCGTGTCCGTCACGGCGGCAAGGGTGAGCGCGCCGCCGTCCGGCATGGCGTCGCGGGCGTTGGCCGCAAGGTTGACCAACGCCGTCTGCAAGTCGGCTTTGTCGGCGGTCACGGCAGGAAGCAAGGGTTGGAGTTCGAGGCGCACTGCGACCCGGCCACCGAGCGTGTGCGCCAGGACATCGCGGATGGCATCCAGCATGGCGGCGGGTTCGATCTGTTCGGGGCAGAAGCTGCTGCGCTGCGCGAAAGACAGCAGGCGGTAGGTGATGTTGGATCCCCGCTCGGAGGACTTGAGGGCGATGCCCGCGAACTTCCGCACGCTGGCCGGGTCCGCCGCCCGGCTCTCGACCAGCCTGACGGCGCCCTGGACTGCTTGGAGGAGGTTGTTGAATTCGTGGGCCACACCTCCGGCGATCTGCCCGAGCGCCTGCATGTGCTGGGCGTGCTTGGCGCGCTCCTGAGCGGATTCGCGCGCCGCCACCTCCGCGCGCACCCGCTCCTCGAGGTGCCGGTTCAGCTCCGCCAGGGCAGCCTCGGCTTCGCGCTGCTCGGTGACATCGGTGTGCACGCCCACCCATTCGCGGATCGTGCCGTCCTCGCGCAGCGCCGGGATGGCGCGGATCGCGAAGCGTCGCCACACACCGTCATGCCGCCGGACCCGGTGCTCGAAGACGAAGGTCCTCCGCTCGGCCACGGACGCATTCCAGGCATCGACGGTCGGTTGGGCGTCCTCCGGATGCACGGCCTTCGCCCAGCCATAGCCCTGGTATTCTTCCAGGCTTTGCCCCGTCAACGCCGCCCAGCCCGGCTGCTCGCCCGCCATCTCACCCGCGGCGTTGTTGGTCCAGACAATCCCGCTCACGGCCCGCACGGCGGCGCGGAACCGCTCCTCACTCTCACGCAATGCCGCCGCCGCGACCTTCTGCCGGGTCAGGTCGCGCAGGACTGTGACACGCATCCGGCGGCCCTGGTAGGCAACGGTGCGACCGTTCGCCGTGAACGGGAATGTGCTTCCGTCCCGGCGCAACCCCACTGTTTCGTATGGTTCCGCATGTTGCGCTGTGACCTTGCCGAGCGCGTCGTCCCGGAGATCCGGGACGACCAGTTCGAACGGCGATCGGCCGATCACGTCCTCACGCGAGGCGAAGCCGAACATCCGCCAGTAAGCGTCATTGACCTCGACGATGCGCTCGCCGTCATGGAGCACCACGCCCTCTTGCGTGGCGGTCGCCAGAACCCGGTAGCGGGCCTCGCTCTCGGCGAGCGCCTCCTCGGCGCGCTTGCGCTGGGTGATGTCCTGCACCGTGCCGCGCAGTCCGACGACGCGCCCCCCGGGATCCCTGACGACCTCGCAGCGCATTGTGATCCAGATCGGCCTGCCACCACTGAATGCCTCGACATCAAGCTCGTACCCGACTCCCGTCTCGAGCGCCCTCTGGACAGCGTCGTTGAGCCTCACCCAACTGTCGGCAGGGTAGAGCTGTCCCCGCTGCTCATGGAACGCGGGCATATCCTCGGTGGCCGGATCGAGGCCGTAGATGCGGAGCAACTCGTCCGATCCTGTCGTGGCGTCCGTCGCCGCGTCCCAGTGCCAGCTGCCGATATGGGCGACCCGCTGCGCCTCGCGGAGCTCGGCGTCCCGCTTCGCGCGCGCCGCCTCCGCTTGACCCCGCTCGCGCAGGGCGCCGAAGAGTGAGGCGGCCGTGGCGTCGGCCTCCCGCAGCCCAAGGGAGGGGGGAGCCTGAACGGACGTGCCTTCCAACCCTGCGAGATTCGCCAGGGCACGTATCGGACCGGCGATCCGGGCCGCGACCAGGCTGGCCAGGGCAAGGGCCGCGAGCAGCGCGAGGGCGGAGATGGCAAGGGTGATGCCGAGCGTCCGCCAGAGCGGCGCGTAGAACTCGGCAACGGGAATGCCGACGCCGACGCACCAGCCGGAAGGGCCGGGGCGGCTCCAGGCCGTCAGCACCGACGTGCCCTCGAGCGTCGTCACTTCCGCAATGCCTTCATCGCGTGAGAACAGCAGCGGCCGGAAGGACGCGGACGTAGGTGTGCCCACGAAGCGCTCCGGGCTGTGCGTGCGCGCGACGATGGTGCCCTTTCGGTCCAGCACTGCGGCCACCCAGCCGGGCGGCAGGTGCTGCCGCCGGACTGCCTCGTCGAAAGGGCGAAGCGGCAGGTCCGTCGACAGGACGACGCTGACGCTGCCGTCGGCGCGCCTGATGGGCACGTCGACCGCGACGGTGGGACGGTGCAGCACGGCCCCGAAAAACGCGTCAGAGACCGAAGGCTTGCCGGTGGCGAACACGCGCCGCACGCTCTCCGCGTCCGGCCGCACGGGAAGCGGCGCGCCGGGTGGAACCGCAAGGTTCATCACCTGCTGACCGTCCTCCCGCAGGAGCGTGATGTTTGCCCCGGGGTCCAGGCGCGCGCGGACCGCTTCCGCCTGGGCGCGGAACGCGCCCAGATCGCCAGCGGCCAGATGGGATGACTCGGCGAGCACCTCCGTCGCAGCGATGTGGGCGCGGAGTTCGCCCTCGACGGCGAGCGCGATGCCCCGGGCCATGGACTGCGCCTGCTGCGCGGCCTGCTTTCGGTTGGTTATGTACCCGGCAAGGACCACGCCAGCCACGAGCAACACCAGCGGCAGCACCGCGGCGGCGACCAGCTGAAAAAGACGCGCACGCAGCGCAGGCGGTGCACCTTTCATCGGTATCCCCCGGCTTCACCAGCGCCAGCGCAGCATTTCGGTCGGAAATGAACCTAAGGCGGTGATTAAGCCAATGAATCGAGTTCCGCCGCACCTTCTCTACAAGCCATTCAGCCTTTTCCGATCCACGGTCAAACTGAATTGATCTAAATCATTATTATGTAAGAAAATTTTACTGTTGTATGTTTATGCGATGCTGGAAATTTCTTGCAGTTAATTGAAAATTATTTTAGTCATTGCTGGAAATATTTTAGTCTGCAATCTTCGCTGGCTCATGAGGGCACAGGATGGCCCGCGACGGCATCATCCAGCATCCCCTGCCCGAGAGCGCCGGTAGACGTTATTCCCCCTCCCGACTGTTCGGCGAATCTCCCTGACCATCGGCAGTTGCAAACCCGTTCCCTGAACGCCCCCCACGTGACGCCCGGCCTCGGGGCGCCTGGCAAGGACGGTGCCGCTGCCATCCGTGATGAAGGCCACGGCCCTTTCCGGCAGCGGCAGGCTGCCCAGCCGATCCTGAAGCCATTTGAGATCTGGGACGACATTGATGACGCCAGTCACCTGTCCGTCGGGGTTGCGATAGCGGGAGCGAAATGAACGCTCGGACGTCCCGATCCGCGGCCGACGGCATAGTGACCCACAACGACGAGGGCCGGGAGCAAGGCAAAGGAGGTGGTGGGTAATAGGCGGCCCACGAGGCTGCGCACGAAGGTTGTTCCCCACCCGGCAAGGCGTCGTGCTCGCCGAGCAATGAATTCACATTACCGTGACATTTAACACAAAGATGGGTGACTTAAAACGAGCCAATTGCGAGAATATCTTGGTATGGTTTTGCGCTTATGTGTCGTGGATGAGTAAGGCCCGATTAGGTTGGTAGTTCTTGCGAACTTACATTCAATAAAAACCAGATGCAAACATCCGGCAGGCATTTTTCAATCCAACAATTCTTTGCTTGGTTTCTGATAACCAAAAATCGGAAGAATGCGGTTGTGATGTTCCCGCCTGCCGTGAAGGGGAACCACCACCCCGCACCGTTGCCCGGAGATCCGAGTGACTGAAAGCCCGACGCCCCGCCATCCCACAGCTCCGTCCTCGCACGGCACGAAGTCGCAAATCACCACTCCCGACCCGTTTTCGGACCGCAGGACCGCCATCCTGGTAGCCGGTGCGGTCTGCCTGGCAATGGCAGTGATGGGCGCGGCGGTGTTCGGCGCTTACAAACTCGTCACGGACAGAGAGCATGGTGCCGCCGCGGCTGCCGCCTGGGTTGAACACACCTACGAGGTCATCAGAGTCGTTGACGGCATCCTGACGGGTGCGGAGGACGTCAAGACGGGGCAGCGCGGCTTCCTGCTGACGGGAGAGGCCGAGTATCTCGAACCCTACCAGGAAGGCTCCGAAACGATCTGGCGGCACTTGGCCAAGGCCCAGGATCTCACTGCCGACAACCCGCGTCAGCAGGACCGCCTGCGGATCCTGGAGGGCCTTCTCCGGGCCAGGGGGGCGGTAAGTGCCAAGACGATCGAGCTGGCTCAGAGCGGCGACAGACAAGCTGCCTTGGACACTGTTTGGTCGCGCCAGGAAAAGCACCTCATGGATGCGGCCCGGCGGACCGCCGCGGAAATGGTCGCCGAGGAACAGTCGCTGCTCGAGGCGGGGCGCGCCGAGCGGCAGCGGCTCCAGGGCGGGTCGGTGCAGGTTCTTGCCGGGCTGCTTCTTGCCGCAGGCTTCGGCATCACGCTGGCTGTGGCCGTGTTTGCCCGGTCGTTCGCCGCCTCGACGATCGCGAGGCGCGCTGCGACCGCGGCGGCCGAGCGCCAGCGCCTGCTGGACATGATGGACATTGCCGCCATCATGGTGCGGGATCTCGACGGCGCCATACGCTTCTGGTCGGAGGGATGCCGCCGCCTCTATGGCTGGACGGCCGAGGAAGCGTTGGGACAATCGGCGCATGACCTCCTCCGAACAGCCTTCCCGGTGCCGCTGTCCGACATCGAGGCCACGCTGCTGCGCGACGGCGAATGGACCGGCGATGTGCGCCAGCGCAGCCGGGACGGCAGCGAAGTGGTCGTGGCCACCCGGAAGGTCCTGCGCCGCTTCCCAGACGGGGAGGGTTTCGCCGTCATGGAGAATATGACGGACGTGACCAGGCTGCGCGAAGCGGAATCAAGGATGCGCAACCTACTGGACATGATGGACCTTGCTGCCGTCATGGTGCGCGATCCGGACGGCACCATCCGCTTCTGGTCGGAGGGCTGCCGCCGCCTCTATGGCTGGACCGCCAAGGAAGCGTTGGGGCAATCGGCGCATGACCTTCTCCGAACAGCCTTCTCGGTGCCGCTGGCCGACATTGAGGCCGCGCTGCTGCGCGACGGCGAATGGACCGGCGAACTGAGGCAAAACACCAAGGAGGGCACCGAAGTGGTTGTCTCCTCCCGCAAGGTGCTGCGCCGGGAGGCCGGGGAACACACCTTGGCGATCATGGAAAACGTGACCGACATCACCGCCCTACACCGCGTCGAGGCCACGCTGCGCGAGACCCAGGCGGAACTCCGCTCGGTCCTGGACACCGCCGCGGAAGGCATTGTCGTCGCCCATGCCGACGGCCGGATCGTCTCGGTCAACCGCGCCACGCTGCGCATGTTCGGCTACGATCGGCCGGAGGACCTCGTCGGCCGCGACCTCGGCGTGCTGATGCCCGCGGCCGAGGCGGCCCGGCACGGTGCCCACATCGCGGCCCACCGGGCCGGAGCACCACCACGCGTCATCGGCGTCCCCGGACGGGAGTTGATGGCCGTCCGCCGCGACGGCTCGGAATTCCCGATTGACCTGTCGGTCAGTTCGTTCGGCACGGGGGATAGACGGTGCCTCACCGGCATCATCCGCGACGCCACCGCCCGCAAGCAGGCCGAGGCGGCGGTGCGCGACAGCGAGGCCCGGCTGCGCCTGGTGCAACAGGTGGGCGGGATCGCCTTCACCGACCGCAGCTTCGCGGAGGACACGGTGCTCGTTTCCCCGGAGTTCGCCCGCCTCTACGGCCTGCCGCCTGGCCAGCCCCGCCTCCCGGCCACCGCGACCATCACCCTGGTGCATCCGGAGGACTGCGAGCGGATGAAAGCCGAGGCGGGTGACATCTATGCAAAGGGCGGTGCCTTCGCATCGGAGTTCCGCATCCGCCGTCCCGATGGGGCGGTGCACTGGGTGGCCATGCGCGCCGAAGTCTTCCTCGGGCCGGACGGCAGGCCGGAGCGTGCCATCAGCGCGCAGCAGGACATCACCGAGATCGTCGCCGCCCGGGAGGATCTCACTGCCCGCAAGGACGAGCTGGAGCGCTGCGTCGCCGAACGCACGGCGGCACTGGCCGCGGCGGAGGCGCGGTTCCGCGCCATCTTCGATTCACAATTCCAGTTCATCGGCTTGCTGTCATCCGACGGCACGCTGCTGGAAGCCAACCGCACGGCCTTGGAGGCGGGCGGCCTCGCGCGTGACGACACGGTCGGACGCCCCTTCTGGGAAACCGGCTGGTGGCCCGCAACCGAACGGGACCGGCTGCGCCGGGAGATTGCCGAAGCCGCCCGGGGTGCGGTCATCCGCCGCGAGGTCGAGGTGCTCGGCGCGGGGGGGCGCCGCATCCTGATCGATTTCTCCCTCAAGCCGGTGCGCGACGACGCGACGGGCGAGATCATGTGGATCATTCCCGAAGGCCGTGACATCACGGAGCAGCGCGACCTCTCCGGCCAGCTCGCGCAGGCGCAGAAAGTGCAGGCGCTCGGCCAGCTCGCGGGCGGCATCGCACACGACTTCAACAACATCCTGCAGGCGGTGTCGGGGGCGGCCACGCTCATCGAGCGGCGGCCGGAGGACCACGAGAAGACACGGCGTCTCGCGCGCGCCGCGATCGACGCCTCCGTCCGTGGTGTCTCCATCACCCAACGTCTGCTTTCCTTCGCGCGCCGGGGAGAGTTTCGGACCGAGGTGCTTGTTCCGGCCGAACTGCTCCACAATGTTCGCGAAGTGCTCGCCCACACGCTCGGCACCACAATCACGGTGCGCGACATGGTTGCGGGGTCCGTTCCTTCCCTCCTCGCCGACCGGGGGCAGCTCGAGACGGCGTTGGTCAACCTCGGCACCAACGCGCGTGACGCCATGCCCGACGGCGGCACGCTCACTCTCTCGGCTGAAGCCGAGCACGTCGGCGAAGGCGACCGCCATCCGGTCGGGCTCGCGCCGGGGGCCTATGTGCGGTTGAGCGTCACCGACACCGGAACGGGCATGGACGCGGCGACCATCGCCAAGGCGACGGATCCGTTCTTCACCACCAAGCCCCCCGGCCACGGCACCGGCCTGGGGCTGCCGATGGTGAAGGGCTTCGCCGAGCAATCCGGCGGCGCCATGTCGATCACCAGCACTCCTGGCTCAGGGACAGCAATCTCGTTGTGGCTGCGTCAGGCCACGGGCGACGCCGTATGGGTTCCAACCGATGAAGGCAATGGGTACCCGGCCCTCGACACGTCGGCCCGCATCCTTCTCATCGACGATGACGATCTGGTCCGGGAGACCCTGGCCGCGCAACTCGAGGACCTCGGCTTCGAGACGCTGACGGGTGCCAGCGGCGCCGAGGCCATCGCTTTGCTCGACGCGGGCGAAATCGTCGACGCCCTGGTGAGCGATCTCTCGATGCCTGACATGAACGGAGTGATGACCATCCAGCACGCCCGCGAGCGCAGGCCGAAAATGCCATGCTTTCTGCTGACCGGCTACGTCGGGGAACGGGCGGCCCTGTCCGGCAAGGGCGACTTCACGCTCGTCCGCAAGCCGGTGTCGGCCCAAGCCTTGGCCGCGCGCATCGAGGCCAGCCTCAAATCGGCGAAGCGGTGACCGCGGATGGCCCCAGCGACGGACATTTCGCCCAAGGCCGTGCCGGCGAACCAGGCACGCCGGTTGATTATTGAGCCGGCTTGGTGGTCTGGAACAAATCCGAGGAAAAAGGTATCCCATTCTTCTGGGATCGCGTCCACCCATCCAAGACCACCAGGCCGGCTCAATAAAAGCGCCGACTTGGTGGTCGGGTTCCGCCGTCTGGCCGATGCCGGCAGACGATGCTTCAAGTGCCGGGCGTCGTAGCCGCAGATTTCCCGATTTTCTCCGCCAGCCGGGAAGCGGGACTGATACCAATGCTCGTTGACCAGAACCGATCGATGCCTTGGGATGCGCTGCTCTCGACAGCAGCACTCCGGGGCATCGGTTCCGATCTCTGAGCATTGATATGACGTCGTCGCAGCACTTCTATCTTGTGGACGCGGGTGTCTCCCGGGTTGAATTGTGGGCGTTGCGCGACAGAAGGTCGGCATTGTGCGCCTGCTGCACGGCCTGACCAGCGAATTCAAGCGCCGCCGCATGGTTCCCCCGCACGCAACTCTCGGCGGCGAGACGATGAGCTCTGGCAGCATGCTCGTGAGTCTCGGCGGCAAGGGCATGGCCCATGTCGGCACGCCGAGGCATACCAATGGAAGACGTGCGACGGTTGTTCATTGCGGCATCCCAGTCAAAGGAAGCTTCGGCCTGCGGGCCCACTCCTGCCGAACTGAGAGTCGGCCGTCAATGTTCTGGCGCCGCCGCACCGGTGCCACATCGGCGCCCGGTTGGCGGATGCGGTCGCGGTCCGGGACCGTTCGGGGCGCGTTTTCCTTGATCGCCGGCAGGCCGCGTTGGCCCCCGACCTGCGGGGGGCGTATTTTCCTTGGCGATTGCGTTGCAGAAACGCTGCGGCGGATGGTGGGCATCAGTGCGGCAGGCAGCCGAACGGCGTGTGCAAAGGCGCATGATCCCGCCTGGACCGCAGATGGCGATGCTCCGCCACAAGACGCAATCTGTGCTGACTGGCAGAAGGCCGAATATAATCGAGTTTAAATTTAACAACATCCCGCTTATCAACCAATCTGCCCGCTATGCGTAGACGGTTCGACGAGTGAGGCGGGACGAACGTGCGGCGGCGCTGCATAGGGCGTCGACCATGCCGCGCATGTTGCGCCGACGATTGGCTGTCCAGCAGAAGGCCCCGAGATAGTCGGGCAGATGTTTGGGCGAGAACAATTTGAAGGTCGCCTTCAACGACGTGCTGAGATTGGAGATCAGCGTGTTGACGTTGAAGAATGGCGCACCGCGCTCGCGTTCGGGACGCTTGCCGCCTGTGACGGTGGCGACGTGGGTGCGCCCGCCCTCGCCAAAGGCGTGGAACGCCGGCATACCGTCGGTATAAACTTTCGCCCCGGCTGCGAGGTGGGTATCTCGGAAAGCTGCGGCCTCGGCGTTGGAGAAACCGCTGACCACTTGCATGGCGACAGCGCCCATACGGCCACTCGGATGACGCTCGGCTGCGGCGATGACGCGGGTCTTGCCGGCAGTGCCACTGCCCTCGTTACGTTCACCGCCGAGATAGACGTCATCGGCCTCCACGATTGGTGTCGATCTGCCTTCGATCGGCGCACTAAGCTGACAGCGATCACTCTCCTGCGTCATCGCGTGGCGAATGCGTTTGTGCAGGTACCACGCCGTCGGATAGCTGACGCCCAGTCGGCGCCCGAGTTCGACGGCGGAAATGCCCTGCTTGGTGCTGGTCATCAGGTGCATCGCGCGGAACCAGGCGGTGAACGGAAGCTTCGTGTCGGCCATGACGCTGCCAGAGGTGATCGACCAACGCATGTCACACCGCGTGCAGCAGACCCGCTCACCATAGACGTAGCTCTTCGGATTGTTGCAGCGTGGGCAAGGCATTCCTGCGTCCTGGCGTACTTTCACCCACGCCGTCAGACACTGCTCTTCCGTGCTATACAGCCGCTCGAACTCTGCATCCGTCAGCCCCTGCATGATCGCTCGCATCGGCCCCGCTCCTTTCCGCTGCAGGCGATTCTGCGCTCATGCCCGCCAGGGTACAAGAGCGGGCAGATTGGTTGATAAGCGGGCAACAACATGACGTCACTTTTGTCGCTGATTCCAAAATTGCAATGCCAAATTTATTAAAGAATGTTTTTAGTGGACTTTATTCACGCTGATGTGACATCGAGAGCTTCTCGGGAGAACCCGGGGATGCGGGCGCAGAGCCCGCGGCAACGCAAGGACCATGGCTGCAGAGAATCCGCATGATGCCATCCGGGGTGCCGCCTCGCCTGCTCAGGGCGTTCCTTGCCACAGGTCCTGCCCTGCTGGCTGGCTTTTTCGCCTTTGCACTCTGGGTCATGTGGGAGGCCCGCCAGGAAGCCTGGAACAAGGCGGCCTTGGCGGCTGCCAATCTGACGACCGTGGTGGAGCGGGACCTCTCCCGCAACATTGACGGTTTGGACCTTTCCCTGCAGGGGGCGATCAAGTCATTGTCGCTGCCCGGCATCGGGACCGCCGAACCTGGGCTGCGCCAGGCGGCGTTGTTCGACATCTCCACTACTGCCCACGACCTCGGCGCGGTCATGGTGATCGATGCCGCCGGCGACAGGATCTATGAGTCCGTCTCCGACATGCCGCGGGCGGGTAATGTCTCCGGGCGGGACTACTTCACGGTCCACCGTGACCGGGCCGACGCGGGACTCCATATCAGCCACCCGTTCCGCCGCATGCACGGCGGCGACTGGGCGATCGCGCTCAGCCGCCGGCTTCCGTCCCCGGACGGCGCCTTCGTCGGCATTGTCGCCGGAACGATGAGGCTGGCCAGCTTCAGCGAGTTGGTGCGGGGGCTCGACCTGGGTGACCGCGGCACACTGACACTCTTGCAGACGGACGGCACCATCGTCGCGCGCGCTCCGCCAAAGGATGAGAGTGTCATCGGCAAGACATTTCCCCACTCGGTGGTGCTCCGGCACTTCGCCGATGCTGACAGTGGCACCTTCGAAGAGACGTCGGTCGTCGACGGCGTCCGCCGGCTGTATGCGTATCGGAAGGTGGGCGACCACCCGCTCATCGTTGTCACGGCGACCGCGATGGACACGGTCTATGCCGAATGGCGCACCAAGGCGCTGCAGATCGCACTGATTGTCGTCGCACTCGGCGGGACGGGCATGATGCTGGTTGCGCTGCTGCGCCGCGAGGTGAGGCGGCGGTTGGAGGCGGAGCGTGCCGCGCGCGCCAGTGAGGCGCAGTACCGTGCGGTCGCAGATTACTCAAGCGACGCCATTCTCCGCACGGGCCTTGACGGCGTCCGCCGCTACCTGTCTCCCTCGACCGAGCACCTGGTCGGCTACCGCCCTGACGAACTGGTCGGCCGGCGCTGGACGGCCAACGTGCACCCGGATGACCGCCCCATCGTGGAACTGGTGCTCGCCCGCCTGCGCGGCGGAATCCCGCAAGTCACCGCCACATACCGGGTGCTGCACAAGGACGGGTCGGTCGTCTGGATCGAGTCCCAGAGCAGCCTCATCCGCAACCGCCCGGGCGGGGAGGCCGACGAAATCGTCACAATCGCGCGTGACGTCACCGCCCGCAAGCAGGCCGAGGACGCGCTCGCGGCCCTCACGGAGGAATTGGCGCAGCAGGCGACGACAGACGCGCTGACGGGCCTCGCCAACCGCCGCCAGTTCGATCGGTTGCTGGAGCAGGAGGTGCGGCGGATGCGGCGCGAAGCGCAACCTCTTTCGCTGCTCCTACTCGATGCCGACTGCTTCAAGCTCTACAATGACCGCTACGGCCATCCCATGGGCGACCAGGTGCTCCGCAACATCGCGGAAGCCATACGGTCGGTCATCAGGCGCCCCGGGGACGTCGGGGTCCGCCACGGCGGCGAGGAGTTCGCGGTCATCCTGCCGAACACGCCTTCCGAAGGTGCCGTCCGCGTCGCCGAGGCCATCCGGAAGGCTGTGGCGGCATGGAACATGCCGCATGAACGTGCACCGGCAGGGATCGTCACGGTCAGCGTCGGTGCCGTCTCGGTCCACCCTGGGCCTGACACGGCGGTGGCGTCGCTCCTCGCCGACGCCGACCGGGCCCTCTACGCAGCCAAGGCCGGCGGTCGGAACCGCACGGTGCACGCCGCGGTCGGCGGGGGCACTGAGGCGGTCCGGTGTTAGTGGAAGTCGGAGGTCCGGTTGTGCGGACCCTTGTCGCCGGGACGGCGTCGGGGGCAAGCCGCAGCCAGGAAGGGGTTCATCCCCAGCGTCCGCGACAGACGGCACGCCCTTCGGGGCGGAACCGGATGCCGCAAATGGCATTGTCAAGTTCGCGGCCTCTGGCCGGAACGATGCGGCTGAGGCATTCTGCCGAGATGACCTCCGAGCCCGCCACCTACCCGGGATACCGCTTCCCAGCCGAGATCATCAGATACGCGGTCTGGCTCTACCATGTCTTCGGCCTGAGCTTCCGAGAGGTGGAACTGATCCTCGCCGAGCGGGGCGTCACGGTCAGCCACGAGAGCATTCGACAGTGGTGCCACAAGTTCGGCGCCGACTTCGCCCGCAAGCTCCGGAGACGATGGCCAAAGCCGGGCGACATCTGGCACCTTGATGAGGTTTTCCTGCGGATCAACGGCGAGCTGCACTATCTCTGGCGCGCGGTGGACCAGCACGGTGTCGTACTCGACATCCTGGTGCAGGGCCGCCGGAATGCGGCCGCGGCGAAGCACTTCTTCAAGCGCCTGCTCGCTGGGCTGAGGTACAAACCGAAGCGCCTCATCACCGATGGCCTGCGCAGCTATGGCGCCGCGCACCGCGAGATCCTACCCGAGGTGAAACACCGGAGCAGCCGGTATCTGAACAACAGAGCGGAGAACTCACACCGGCCGACGCGATGTCGAGAGCGGCAGATGCAGCGGTTCAAGTCATCGAAGCAGGCTCAGCGTTTCTTGTCATCGCACGCCATGATCTACGGTCACTTCCGGCCGCGGCGCCATCTGATGACCGCCGCTCAATACCGGCGTGCGCGCGCCGAGGCCTTCCGGGTGTGGCGGCAGGAGACGTGCGTCCAGATCGCAGCGTGAACACGAGGAAAGTCGTGCGGCGCGACCAAGCGCGGCCATAGGCCGACAACTTGACAATGCCTGCTGTCCTGCACGGCGTTGCCGGCGATGCAGTTGGTATGACCAATGGGCCCCGCACCGGCCACGCCGCTTGAACAGTCGCTCGGCGCCGGCTTCGGCACGCTATGGAACGGCCACAACTGCCGACCAGAAGGCAGGTCAGCGCCGCGCGCGAAAGCGCTTCTGACAGATCGCGCAAACGGCAGTTGCCTTTGCGATCCCGCAGGCCATGTTGCACGGCATGTTCCTGGTCGACGAAGCCACCGCCGCCGCCATCCGCGAGGCGTATCAGACGTCCGGCGAGCTGGCCGCCGCCGTCGAGTTGCGCCGCCACTTCCCCGGCATCGAGAACATCGACCGGGCCCGGGAGTGCGCGCGGATGATTGCCAGTTGGGGGCCCCGGCCGCCAGATCCGGATCCACCCGCGAAGGCGCCTCGGGCGCGCCGGGGAAAGAATCGATCCAGCGATTAGACTCGGGTCAGTCCATGCGCTCGTAGACCAGATGCAGAGCGCCCTTTGCCTTGATCTCGCACTTGGCGAGCCAAAGCTTCAACTCGCCGGTGCCCTGCGGAAAGAGCGGAATTCCATCGCCCAGAATGACAGGGATTACGGCCATCTCGATCACGTCGATCTTGCCGATCGCGATCATGGACCGAACGACTTGGCCGCCGCCTTCGATCCAAACGTAACCATTGCGACCTGATCACCTGGCGCTGTCACGCGCGCGCGGCGAGACTGGCGGGGGCGCGGACGATGATTGGAGACGCAGCAGGTAGCGGAGTGCTGGCGCAGGCGCGCGGCTGCTGAGGTGAGGGTGCGGCGGTTGCGTACTCCGCACGCCCGGTGGTCAGCGGCCGTAGCGGGTGGGCGCCCAGAATTCGCGCATGGCGACGACGGCGGACGGGATGTTGCGATGGGCGTCGAAGCGGGCCAGTTCGGTCAGTGGTCCCGGAGGTGGGGCCCCCGGGACCGGGCGGCCGTCGGGGTCGGTGCAGTGGGCGAGGATAGGGATCAGCCAGAGATGGGCCTGCCGCCGTGCGGGCAGCAGGGGGCGCCAGTATTTCGGATTGAGCTGGATGGCGGCATGGAAGCCGCGGCACCAGGGCCCGACATCAACCGCACCCGATTCGCTCCGGTCGAACCGCGGCGTGAACTGGTCCGGCGTCTCGCTCAGCGTGGCGGCCAGCGCATTGTGGTATTTGGCGACAGCGGCGATGGCGGCGAACTCCGGCGTGTCGCCGTGGCAATACGCGTTCTTGCTGACGCCGAGCAGCGGGCAGATCCAGCCGAGCGGTTCATAGGTGACCGGGCCAACGACGATGGCGGTGAGAAAGCCGTCGAGCATGGCCAGGCCGTCGGCGATGGGGGTTCGCGGACGGGGGTGCGCAGCCAGCGGTCGAGTTCGTCGAGCGGCATGGGCGGACGAGCCACGCTGGCGGTGGCCGATGACGGCACCGGCTTGGTCGATCGGCGTGTCATGCTGCTTCCTGCAACGACTGAGGCATGCGGGCGGCCTTCCAGTTCCAGACCAGCAACTCGTGCAGTTGATGGCTCTTGGTGCGGCCAGAGACGATGCGCTCCAGCACGTCGGTCAGCCAGGTCAGCGGATCGACGTCGTTCAGCCGGCACGTATTCAGCAGCGATGTCAGGATCGCCCAGGTGCGTCCGCCGCGTTCCGATCCCGCAAAGAGCGAACTGTGCCGGCCCTGGCCGATGATCCGCATCGAACGTTCCACAGTATTACTGTCGGCTTCCACGCGGCCGTCTTCGAGAAACAACGTCAGGCCGTCCCAGTGCCTCAGCGTGTAGCGGATCGCCGCTGCCAGCGTCGATTTCACCGAGATTTCCGCGAGCAATTCGGTCAGCCGGCGCTTCAGCGCTGCCATCAGCGGCTTGCTCTCAGCTTGGCGCACCGCCAGTCGCTGGTCGGCCGTGCCGCCCCGAATGCGCTTCTCGATGGCATAGATCGCGGCGATCTCGACGAGGATCTCTGCGGCGGCTGTCGACTGCGTGGTCTTGTGCACGGCCACGAACTTCCGACGCGCGTGCGCGAGACAGAAGGCAAGCCGGATCTTGCCGCGCCGGGTGCGCTTCACCAACGCCTTGTAGGCGCCGTATCCGTCAACTTGCAGAATGCCGGTGAAGTCATCCCCGAGTTGGGTGGCGATCGCCTCGGTATCGCGGCCAGTGCTGAACACATAGGCCACGGCCGGCGGCGCGGGTCCCTGCCAGGGCCCGTCGTCCACCGCGTGCGCCCACAGCTGACACTTGCGCGTCCGGCGACGTCCTTTCTCGAGCACCGGCAATGGGGTTTCGTCACAAAAGACATGCTGGAAGCTGTGGATCGTCTTCAGCTGCAGGTCATACAAGCCCTCAAGCCACCAGGCGGCGCGATCGACCCAGTGCACCAGGGTCGAGCAATCGAGCGCGATCCCGTAGCCGGCGAGCATCCGGGTCTGTCGGTTGAGCGGCATGGCCCAGGCGAAACGGGAGACCACGACCCAGGAGACCAGGGCCGTGGAGGCCATGCCGGCGGTGATCAGCCGCGAGGGAGCCGGCGCCTGCACCACGGCGCTCTCGCAGGCACGGCAGCCATATTTCGGCCGCACCGTGCGCAGCACCCGCAGGATCGCCGGCACGATGTCGAGTTCCTCGGTCGCACATTCACCGATGCGGTGCATCCGGCCGCTGCAGCACGGGCAGCTGGTATTGTCCGGCTCGATCACCCGCTCACACCGTGGCAGGTGCGTGGGCAGGGCACCGATGTTGCGGCGTGCCGGTTTGTGCGAAGGTCTGGCCGGCGCCTTCGGCTTTGCCGTGCCAGCGTCGTTGGCCGGCGGTGGCGGTGGACTCGCGTCGGTGGCCAGGTCGCCGAGACCCAGCGTCATCTGCCCGTCCACGACGACCACCAACCGCTCGGATTTCGTGCCAAAATGCAGGGTGTTGATCGTCTTCAGCGCTGCGCGCAGCCGCTCGTTCTCCGCCGCGAGTTCCAGGGCCAGCGCGATAAGCTGGTCGGGATCGGTGGGGAGATCTTCGCGGCGCAGCGGCATAGCCAACCTATACCAGCGTGGCCGCGGTCGTACCAGAGGGATTTCTGGTCCCAGACGGCCAGACAGGCCGTCTGACAGGGGCCGCCACCGCGTGCGACCACGACAGCCCGTCCAACAACAACGCCAGCTGGGTCGCAGACAAGCTCATTGCGCCGTCCTGGATCGGTGGCCAGGCGAATCGTCCGTTTTCCAGCCACTTCGTCGCCAATACCATTCCGTTTCCGTCCCACGCCAGCAGCTTGATGCGATCGTTTCGCCTCGAGCGGAATACGAAAATATCGCCGCCATATGGATCAGCGCACAGCACATCCGCTACCAACGCGGCCAAGCCGTGCACCCCTTTCGGAAATCCACCGGCCGCGTCGCCATCCACACCCGCAGCCCAGCTCGTGGCGCAATCAACCTACCCCTCGCACCGCCGCCAACACCATCGCCAGCGTCGCCGCATCCGCGCCCACCGTGACCCGGATGCTCACATCCGCCACCGCAATCTCAATGCTGCCGGCCGCCCGCTGAAGCCGCTGATCCACAGCTACGTCATCGCAGAGCATCACCGGCATAAACGACGCTGGTGGGGACGGCAATTCCTCGCTTGCTTTTTCGCTCGCTCCCATCGCTTGCGAAGTCCTCGCCTGCCGCCGCCAGGTGAACACAAGGCTTTCGTTCACACCATGCCGGGCCGCAACCTCCGACACCCGCACACCGGCCGCATAGCTCTCCGCTACAATCGCCGCCTTTTGCGCTGCCGACCACTGCCGGCGCCCGCCCCCTGCGCTCACCCGGCTCGCCAGACCACTATCCCTTGCCATCCCGTCCATCGCCGTACCCTCCTTCAAACAGGAACGGCACCTATCATCTCCGCGCGCACGCGACTTTCGTAGGTGAGGTCGTCACAATGGTTACATCCAAACGCGGCGGTATCCCCGGTTCTCGAGTTCGGCGGCGACCGCGGCGACGTCACCGGAGCAGGCTTCCACGCCGGCCGGTAGCGGATCGTCCAGCGACCGCGTCGTCAGGACGATGGTCGGCTTGCCGGGGTACGGCCAGTCGCCAAAGCGCCGGATCGCGTCGTACGTCCCACGCCCCATCAGGATAGCGTCGACGCCGGCGAGAAAGCCGTCGAAGCCGAAGTCCTCAGCCGGGTAATCCGCTGCCAGCCAGTCGTCGACGGCCCCGTCCGGGCGGGCGATCTTGCCGTCCAGAGAGACAGCGATGTGGCAGTGCCAGATTGTGCCCCCCATGAAACTGCCCTCCCTTGGCGCCCCTATTCTTGTACCCGCGGATCAGCCGGGCTGCTGGAGCAGGTCGTCCAAGGTCCAGGGGCAGGCGTCGGGTAGGGTTGGCGCGGGCTGCCCATCCACCTCGTCCGGCAGGTGCAGCAGCGCTTCCGCGTAGAGGTCGGCGAGGACGAGGCGCTGGCGCATGGAGGCGGCAAACCGGCGCCGGAGCTGCTTCTGGAAGATCAGCACCTTCTTCCGCCACCCGCGCACAGCTTGGCTTCCCGGCCATGCCTGCAGCTTGAGCCGGTGTGCCATGAGCTGGACCAGCAGCGATCCCACGGCGTGCAGTTCGTTGCGGCCCACGTCCTCGATCTCATCAGCGATGTTCGCCCAGTCCAGGACGGTGTGGTTGACCAGCTCGCCGACGGCGAGGCGCTTCAGTAGAGCGGATTGCTGCTCAGACCACGCCAGGATGTCGGTGTCGTAGTCGCTCACGGCTGCGTCTCCATGCCGCGTCGGTCATGTAGTCGGATGATTACTCAATCACGTCAAATGGCGGATCGTTTTCGTGCAACGCAATCATCCGCTTCTGGCCGCCAGGCAGGCTTGGAATACCCACCACATTCTGATGGCGTGTCGAGGGTTTCCCGAATCCGGTGTGCGAGCACTTCCGCAGTGAACGGCTTCGGCAGCAGGTTGACGCCAATATCCAACAGCCCGAGATGGCTGACGGCGCTGCGGTCGTAGCCCGTCAGATACAGCACCCTCAGCCCGGGGACACACTGGCGTGCTTGCTCCGCAAGCTGGCGACCGTTGATCCCGGGTAGGCCAATGTCCGTGAACAGCAACGCAACGTCCTGGGTAGTCCCCAGCAGGTTCAGCGCCGCCTTGCCGTCTGCCGCTTCCAGGACATGGTAGCCGAGATGCCGCAGCGTGCTCACGACGTAGCGGCGCACCGTGTCGTGGTCCTCGACCACCAGCACGGTCTCGCTGCCACGGGGGATTCCGGCGGGAGAGTCCTGCGGGATCGCCGCGGGTGTGCCATTCTGCCCATTCTGCAGGTGCCGTGGCAGGTAGAGCTTCACCGTCGTCCCCTGGCCCGGTTCGCTGTCCAATGTGATGTGCCCTCCCGATTGCTTGAGGAAGCCGAAGGCCTGGCTCAGGCCGAGCCCGGTGCCACGGCCTTCTGGCTTGGTCGTGAAAAAGGGGTCGAAGGCGCGGCGCATGATGTCTTCGCTCATGCCGGTGCCGGTGTCGTTCACCGCAATCATGATATACCGTCCGGGTTTCAACTCCGGATGCGAGGTCGCATAGGCATCGTCGAGATAGACATTGCCTGTCTCCAGCGTCAGCCTCCCGCCCTCCGGCATCGCGTCCCGCGCGTTCACCGCCAGGTTCAGGATGACGTTCTCCAACTGGTTCGCGTCCACGTGGGTCCGCCAGAGACCTGCGGCGAATGCCGTCTCGATGTCGATTTTTTCCCCGAGCGTGCGCCGGAGCAACCCGGCCATTTCCGTGAGCAGCCCGTTGGCGTCGATGGCCTCGGGACGAAGCGGCTGCTTGCGTGAGAATGCCAGCAGCTGGAGCGTCAGCTGGGCGGCACGCTGTGCCGCATCCTCGATGATAGCCAGGATCTCGCCGCCTTCCCGGTCGGCCTGCTCTTCCAGCCGGGGTTCGAGCAGGCTGGCACCGCCCAGGATCGCCGTCAGTAGGTTGTTGAAGTCGTGGGCGATGCCGCCGGCGAGGTGGCCGATGGTCTCCATCTTCTGCGCCTGCGCCAGTGCCGCCCGCGACTGCTCCAGCGCCTGTTCGGCCTGCCGCCGCTCGGTGATGTCGCGGATCACCTTAGCGTAGCCGACAGGACGCCCGCTTTCGTCGCGTAGGACGTCGATGACGACGCTGGCCCAGAACCGGCTGCCGTCCTTGCGGACCCGCCAGCCTTCGCCCTCGTAGCGCCCCTCGCGGTCCACCGTCTCCAGCGCCTGGACGGGCAGCCCCGCATCCCGGTCTTCCGGTGTGTAGAACACCGAGAAATGCCGGCCCAGGATCTCGTGCTCCCGGTAGCCCTTGATCCGCTCCGCGCCGCTGTTCCAGCTGCTGATGCGTCCACCCGGGGCGAGCATGAACAGGGCGTAGTCGGTGACGCCGTTGACCAGCAGCCGCAGGCTCTCCTCGCTCTGGCGCAGCCGGTGCAGGGTCTGCTGGCGTTCCGCCTCCCCGATGACAAGCTGGTTGGAAACGCGGCGGAACTCAGCGGGAGTGGGGAAGGCCAGGACCCTGATCACCAAGGGCCAGAGCAGGATGGCCGTCAGCACGGAAATGAGCGCGCAGGCCGCCTTCACCAGCCCCTCCAGGCCGTAGGCGGGATACCAGAGGGTCATGATGCCAGCGAAATGGGTGGTGCCGCAGGCCAGGATGAAAGTGGCGAACATCCAGAACATCCAGCTGAACGCCAGGTCCCGCCGTCGCCAGACGAAATAGGCCAGGGCCACCGGGATCGCGTAATACGAGAGCCCGATGACCCCGTCGGAGACGACGTGCAGCCAGATCAACTCAGGTTGCCACAGCAGGCAGAAGCCGTGCGGCGGCAACCCCTGCATGGACAGGATGTGCGTAAGATACTCCATGGCGGTGTTGTTCTCCGGCTTCCCGACCCGTGAATGGCCGGGCGCTGACGACCCCGGCAGCCAGGAGCATGCGGTTCATGCCAGCTGATCCTGACGACTCCATTCCGGATTCCTCCGAAACAAAGCAGCCACCTGGGCCACTATCGCGGAGACCAGCGTGAGTCTGGACGGACGTGGGGAAAATGCGTTGCTTATCAAAGCACTGGTGTTATTGACTTATTTTCTGCATGAATCTGGTCTGGGTAATTTTTTAATCTCCAAATTTTTGCATGAAGCGCAAATATACGCAGTAATTATTTTTAAGTGATTCACCAAAACGGGACAATTATGCCGACCGCCCGCTCTTGGTCCTGGCTGTGCTGGCCAACCAGCGCCTATGCCCAATCGATGACTGCCGCCGGCCCCGGCGGCGTCATCCGGGAGCGGCACCGGCGAGGAGCGCAAAAACGGGCAGAGGTGAACCGGGACCCCGCTTATCAACCAATCGACCCGCTCGGGACCATTGATCGGAAAGAAGAATTTCGGCGGCGGTCGCCGCTTCGTCGCCTCGTGACGGGTCTGATCGACGTTGCCCGCCCAGTGCTCCCATCTGACCCGCCGGAATCCGCCATCTGGGGCGGGCCGATTGGTTGATAAGCGGGAACCGGGACCGAAATCCTGGCAGAAAGGAACCGCCACCGCTCCTGGCCAACATGGCCGTTCCCGCCGCTGCGGGTACGCCAGCGGCTCGGCAGCCCGGAAGGGGATGAAGGGTATCTTGCTTGTGTGTGCATGCCCCGGCGGCGCCCGCCCTGCTGGCGGCCCTGACGGCCCGGCCCCCCCTCCGGCACGGAGGCACAACGCTGACGGCCGCCTCTCACCGGACAGGCGAACGCCGACGGTTCCGTTGATCCGAAGCGCGGTGCCGGACCATTCGTGGCTGAGCCGCACCCGGAGCCGTCTGCCGCTGGAAGTGCATGACCAGGTTTTCGCCTGGGTGCTACAGCGCTTGGCCGAGCGCGGTCTGGTCCGGGGCGAGCGGATCGGCGTGGACGCCTCGACGATGGAGGCCAACGCGGCGCTGCGCACGCTGGTGCGGCGCGACAGCGGCGAAACCCATCGCGAGATGCTCAGGCGCATGGCGCACGAGAGCGGCATCGAGACGCCGACGACGGAGGATCTGATCCGGCTCGACCGCGCCCGCAAGGACAAGACGCTCTCGAACGCCGACTGGGAGAGCCCGGTCGATGCCGAGGCGAAGATCGCCAAGATGAAAGACGGCCGTACGCATCTGGCCTACAAGCCCGAGCACGCGGTTGATCTCGATACCGGCGCCATCGTCGCGGCCGAGGTGTACACCGCCGAGCAGGGCGACACCACGACGATGCCCGGCACGCTGGACGCCGCGATGAAGCAACTGGCCGCGGTGGATGTGGCACCCACATCCGAGGACCCGGCCGAACTGGTCGCCGACAAAGGGTATCATGCACGCGCCACGCTGAAGGCCATGGACGATGGCCCGTGGAAGACCCGCATTGCCGAGCCGGAGCGCAAGCAATGCCTGCGCTGGCACGGCGACGAGGCGGCCCGCCGCGCGGTCTACAACAACCGTGCCCACCTGCTGTCCGGGGTGGCACGGGAAGCCTTCAAGCTGCGGACCGAATGGGTCGAGCGAAGTTTCGCCCTGACCCTCGATCGCGGCGGGATGCGACGGGTCTGGCTACGCGGGCGGGAGAAGGTCCAGAAGCGCTACCTGATCCACGTCGCAGGCTACAACCTCGGATTGATCATGCGGCTCCTGACCGGGGCAGGAACGCCCCGGGTGTTCCGGGACCGAGCTTCTGTCCGGCTTGGCGCCATTGTCACACCGAATAGCGGGCTAATCCTCTTGTTCGTCGTCGCCTGGGGCGAACAGATCGCCCTTCTCGTCATCAGCCTTCAGCCAGACCCGCTCGGCTGAAAGACGACTTCTTCAACGGGCTGTTATAGTCGCGGGACATCATTTGGGATCTGCGCGTTCGGGTTGAAGCGCTGTTGGACGGAACGGCCGGAGCAGGTTCGGCTCGCCAGCGGCTCCGGGACCGTCTCGCCGTTCGCCCGCATGTCCGCCACCACGTCGCGTACCAGTGCCTGGGCGCCGGCGAGCGCGGCACCGCTGTCTGGGGCAGGTGGGAAAGGCTCGGAACCGCGGCGCAGGTGATGACATACTCGCCATCTTTCTCCGACCAGGAGACCCGGTAGGTGTAACGGCCAAGCATCTATCCCTCTTCGGTTGGTTTCAGCCGGTTGGCGACCAGGAACAGCTGCTTCACCTGATAGACTTTTTGCCATTCCGCCCTTGGCTTCCTGCGGGTTGATGCGCAGGTCGCTCGACCAGGGCATGCGGAACACGCGATGGCTGCCGGTGCTTCGCGGGGGCCGAAGAAGTGTTCCACTACCCGCATCGCGTCCACACTTCCGTGTCCGGATCCCAATACCGTCTTCAGACGATCGGGCATACCGTGAACCGGAGCGCCGGCCATTCCGCCTGCACGCGCGCCAGCGCCTGCCAGGGTGTCCAGTCCGCGCTCCAGAACCGCACGCGGAAGCCGTGCCGGTCCGCGTCAGGTGCGGGCGATGGCGCGGCCGGCGGCAGCTCCTCGACCCGGCGCAGCGGCCAAGTAGTGCCCCAGTTCTCCCACAGCCAGGCGATGGCGTCCGGGTCGTCGTCGCCGAGCCGCAGGATCTCGAAGGGCACCGGCACGAGGCTGTGCAGGTCGAACGGACAGGCGCGGCTGACGCCGACCATGCTGACCGCGTCCTCGTGCTGCGCCCAGACCGCCTCCCGCAACTGGCGGGCGAGGATGCGCGCGCCGGCTAGGCTGATCGGGCGCTCCTCGGCAGGGGCGGTCAGGAACAGATGGAACCAGTCCTCCTCCATGCGGTCGTAGTCATGGACCCAGGGGATGACGCCGGCGCCGGCCGCGGCGGCGCGGAAGGCGGCAACCAGGTCGGCAGGCCCGGTCACGCTGAGCGTGGTCTGCACCCAGTCCGGCTGCGGCAAGGCAAGCGGCCCCGCTGCGGCCGGCAGCGGCGGGGTGGCCCGTGGCGCCCGCCGCCGCCCCGTCCCGGCGGGCAGGCCGAACGCGCTCTCGCCACCCGCCAAGGCTCAGAGCCCCAGCAGCTTCGCCGGACTGTCGCTGACCAGCTTGGCGCGGCGGACATAGCCGCGCATGGTCTTGAGGTCGGCGTGACGGGTATGGGCCATGATCTGCTCGTCACGGGCGCCGGCCATGTAGGCCTCGGTGACAAAGCCGGCGCGCAGGCCGTGCGGGGAGAGGCGCTCGCTGCTGGGCACCTCGATGCCGGCTTGCTTCGCGCGCCTGAGCAGAATCTGGCGGACGGCATCGGGATGAAGCCGGCGGTGCTCGATGTTGCCCCAGAGATCCACCTTGCGGAACACCGGGCCGAACTGGCAGTCGGATGCAAGCAGCCAGGCTTCCAGCGCACGCACCGGGCAGGTCTCGCGGCGGTTGCCCCTGGGAATGCCGATCTCCACGCCCGCGCCTTCCTGGTCGCCCTTGCTGCGGGGGATGGTGAGGCGGATGCCGCTCTCGCGCAGCACCAGGTGCTCGCGGTCGATGGCGACCAGTTCGGAGCGACGGAGCGCACCGGCGAAGGCAAGCAGGATCATGGCACGATCGCGCAGGCCGGTCAGGTCGTCGCGGCAGGTGGCGACGATCTTGCGGATTTCGGTCGTCGTCAGGGCGGCCGAGCGGCGCACAGCGCTGCCATGGCGACGGGCGATGCCACGCAGCGTGGTGCGGATGGCCGGGTGCGAGGGGATCCACTCCTGGCCGGCCAGCTTGTGCGCCTGGCCAATGGCGGCGAGGCGGCGTTGGATGGTGCTGCGGGCATGGGTGGCGGCCATGGCGGCGAGATAGGCGGCGACGGTCTGCGGCATGGCCGGCAAGGGGCAAAGGCTGGCGGCGCGGCAGAAGGCGGTGAAATCGGCCCAATCGGCACGATAGGCGCGGCGCGTCGCCGCGGAATGGGCGTCAGCGGCGTAGTCGCGGGCGGCAGCGAAAGCAGCAGCGCCGGGAAGGGCGGGAAGGGTTTCGGTCATGGCAATTCCGCAGCAGGATATGTCCAGTCTGGCAGGTTGTCAGGCGGGAGGACGCAAAAATGCGGTTTTGCACGGATCCCGGAGCGGGAGGCGGCAGGATGTCGCCATGGCTTCGCCTCCTTACCCCAGTCCCGCGCAGAGCAATGGCGCTTCGGCCGGCCGCAGGGTTTGCAACAGAACCCGCGTGGCGGCTTTGGCACCAAGGCCTGCGTGATCGCGGACGCTTCGGGCCGGGCCATCGGCTTCGTGCTGGCTCCCGGACAGGCTCATGAACTGCCGTTGGCACCCCTGCTGCTGACCTGCCTCACCGTCCTACCGCTCTGGATCGTCGCCGATCGCGGCTATGCCTCGCATGCTTTCCGCGAACTCATCTGGAATCTTGGCGCCCGCCCGGCCATCCCTGCCAAGCGCAACGAGGCACCGGTCGCCTGTCCACCGTGGATCTACACCAATCGCAACCGCGTCGAACGCCTGTGGGCCAGGTTCAGGCCCAGATTGGCGATGCCGCGAAGATCACCCGGCTTCGCGATTTCCATCACGTCCGTACCTTGGTCATCGCTATCAGCACCGGCCTCCACCAGCCGTACAACCCATGCCACCCGCGCCATCCTGCCGAGAATAGCGCCATAGATTATCACCTATTTGTTCCTACCCCCAATCATGAGACAGTCCCGGTACCGGATTGAGCAACAGCCTCCAAAGCGTCCCCCTGGACCTGCCGTCCGCCGCGCGTCACAACCGGAGGCACGACACGGAGAGCAAGTGAACGATGCAGGGTGCTCCGCCCCGGCCAAGAAAGACCGACCAGCCGCCCCTGCCCGGCCTGACCAGCCAGCCGGAAGCGCCGCCCCCTGACCGGACCAGCCTCGATTATTGGCTGAGCCAGCTCGGCCCGATCCTGGCCGCCGCTTCGCCCGACGCCTTGCCGATCGCCGAGGACGCCATCCGGGCCTGCGCCGACCCGGCGTTGCTGCCGATCGCGGCCCTGGCCGCGCTGGTGGCGGACCAGCCCGACCGGACACTCGGCTTCATCCGGCGCGTCGAGAAGAAGTACGAGCCGACCCCGGCCACCGCGCTGCTGACAGCGCTTGCTATCGCGCGGCAGGGCCACTCCGCCCGCGCCTGGGCCCTGCTGCTGCAACACGGGCTGGACAACGAGCGGCAGGCCGCGCGCTGGTTCGCCGGCCCTCCCGGCATGGTGGGCTGGCTGCTCATGCAACTCGCCGAGATCCGCCACGCCCTCCTGCGCCAGCAACAGGCGGCCCAGGCAGCCGAACGCCAAGCCGCGCGCGCCGCCGCAAAGCGCGCGGCGCAGACCCAGGCCGCCGAGACCAGGGCAGCCACGGCAGCCCGCGGCAAGGCTCGGCAGTCATCCGCCGCCGCAACACCGTCTGCCGCCATCGCCGACCTGCCACGGCTGGAGGTGGCGCTGGATGTGACCTTCGCCTTCACCGATCCCGAGGCGGTCGTCACCAGCGGCGGAACGCCCGATCCGGTATGGTTCGACCTGCGCCACGAACTGGTGCAGCTCGGTCTGGTGGAAGGCTTCGACGAGTTGCTCTGCCTGCCGACGCTGCAGGGGGTGGAGGCGCACTGGTACCAGATCGAGACGGTCCGCAAGGTGCTCAAGCAGTATCGCGGCCGCGTGCTGCTGGCCGACGAGGTCGGGCTCTTTTCACACATCAGGGTTTTTGGGCACCACGCGCAAGGAAGGGCGCCCCCTCCGGGCCGGGTTTGGGCTGACCTCGACACCACCATGAGTTGTATCCCTCGGAGACACGGAGGCGGCGTGGATCTCCAGAATATCTGCAATGACCTCATCGAGCGCGGCCCCATCGAGACCTGCTGCTCCGCGAATTTCGATCAGCCGTCCGACCATCTCGAAGAAATCCGGGGTGATCCGGCGGTGGTGTTCAGCCATGGCGTTGACCGCTTTCCGCATGGCCTTCAGTTGGGATTTATCTCCTAGCTTGAAGTAAGCGGCCCGGCCCAGGTCTAGGTAGTACCTGCATGCCGTGTTCGGGCTGTTGTGGCCGAGCGCCTGGGCAAGTTCCACCAGCACCGTGTTTTCGACCGTCTGGTCCCAGCGGAACATGTTGTCGGCGAAGTACTTCGCCCACAAGCGCTGCGCGAGTCTGGTAGCGAAATAGGCCCTGAGCCGATGGCCGCTGCCCTCAACCTTAACCTCGGGGGCACTGAAGGCACTCTTAACGAGGTTGCCAATTGCCCTCGCCTCCAACCCTTTCTTGGTCTTTTCGGAGAGAAACATCTGCGGCGGTCCCGGCGGGGAAACCGTATTGCGCCAGCGTCGAAGCTGGCCCAACCGAACATCCCAGATGCCGATGGTGATAAGGTCCCGCACAAGGTCGATCGGGAATGGGGCACTCCGAGTGACATTACCCTTCCCGGTGACGCTGACATAAATATGTAGGCGTCCAGCCCTTTGCAGCCGATCCAGGCCACCCAGGACAGCCCGCCGACCAGGTTCCCATTCCGCGATGGCGTCGAGGCCCTTGTAACTGGGGTTCCATCCAGCCTTCCTGGCTTCGTCGATGGCCTCAGGCGTTGGAATTCGGATGCGCTCCGTGGCGAGAGCGACCTCAAGTGCGCGGGGTGTCAGCTTGGCTACCTCATCCGCCCGAAGACCGGCCTCCGCCTCGACTCTGCCTATCAGCCAGTCCCGGTTGCCGAGCACCTCATTCTCAGCAGAGTTCCGCAGGTAGGTCAGAACGTTACTGACGGCCGAATCGTCCGGGATCGGGCGCTTGGTCATGTCGCGGCCTGAGGACTCGGCGCAGGCCCATTCCCGATAGTCCATCTTCACGCGCCGTTCGGGCGCCATGCTGAACCGACGAGGGGGTGGCGCGGCTCTTTCGGCGCGGCATGTGAGGGGCCCCGTGGTGCTGACCAGGTCGGTCTTGAGAAGGTTAGAAGCCTTCGCCTTGTCATAGAACAAGAACACGACCGCGAGCCTACGGTTGATCCGGTCTTCACCCATAGGCTTCTTGTTCTCGTCGGGAGCCTTCTCCCATTTGTCGAGAAGCGCCTTCCGCTCGCGCTTCAACTCCTCCCGCCAGTCGATCAGCACCTGGTCATTCACCCGGTCCCAGCGCAGCCCACGCCGGTCCAGGTATGCCTTCCACTCCCGCAAGACGTGAGCTTCATCACGCATCGATGAAATAGTTACGCGCTTGAAGCGATGCGACCATCCAAAAAAGCGAAGTAGCGGTTCACAAATGGTACCATCGCTCTCGCAGATAATGGGGAGTCCATGAGCGTTTTCCCCTGACCACTTAAAGTCGTCTGGCGCAAACAGCAGGCGATACTGCTCAGGATCGTGCTTGCACTTCTTGCCCCGTTCATTGATTCGAGTCGATAGCGTCCGTTCCAACATCATTTATAGACAGTCATCAGTAATAAATAACAGAAATTGTTTTCTCAAAATTCCAATTTGTAACAATACGACCTAACTCGATTACAGACTTTCCAGAGCGGCGCATGACCATGTTGCCGGTAGTGTCAAAGCGGTATTCGTTTTTCTCCGGCGGATTCGTCCAGCCGCCTGGACCCAATACGGCGTTGTTCCGGCAATTTACCTTAGCCTCGGCCTCATTCTCGTCATTGTTTCGGAAAAATTCCAAATGCTTGAAGCATCCACTTCCTGGATAGAAGCCATCGTTCGAAACATATCCCACGTCCAAAAAACTGGATCCGTCGGCCCGATAGGAATAAAAGTAACGGCCGTAGAAACTGGGCTTCTCTGCATCTACTGCGTCCCCGTGGCGGTCTGTGACCTCGGCAAAAATGGGCCTGCCCTGCTCGTCCAACTGAAATGCAGACTGTGTCTGCCGTCTTCCCAGAATTTCATTGGCAAAGTATCTCAACATAACGCTATGGTTCCCATAATTGTATTCAACGCGCCATCTGGCTTTGCCAGACCAGTCACGGGCAATCGTTTCCTTGGGGCGGCCGTCCGAGAGTAGCGTAACTCCAATCAATACACCAGAAGGCTCCATATAACTTGGCCGATGACGAAATCCTACTAAGTTCCCAACGCCGTCATAGGAGAATTCTTCAATTGCCGTCTCATTCGAGATATGCGCAGTTATCTCTATACGTGCTAACTTTTTCTTGTCATTATACACGTATAACTTTTGATACCCATACGATGGTTTGAGCAGATCGCGAGATTTAACCTTATCTATTCTTCCGTCTTCAAAAAACTCTGTTACTGTTAGGTATGACGAATCCACCTCGCCATTATCTTTCCTTGACGTAAGTTTCTCTGTGGCCTGCCTAACTCGTCCCAGTAAGTGCATGTCACGCGCGGTTAGTTCATCTACGGCACCACGAGCGCCGAAAGGACTCTGAATGTATTCTTCCAATGGAACGTTTGCGGCAAGGCCAGGATATGTCCCCAATGTCATGGTTAAAGCCGACCAGGCAAACATCCTTGCCAAAATTTGTTTCACGATTTCACTTGTATTCATTGCCAGTCCATGTATGCTGTTCTCATTCATCACT
Source organism: Rhodovastum atsumiense (assembly GCF_937425535.1). Taxonomy (NCBI): domain Bacteria; kingdom Pseudomonadati; phylum Pseudomonadota; class Alphaproteobacteria; order Acetobacterales; family Acetobacteraceae; genus Rhodovastum; species Rhodovastum atsumiense. The sequence continues at coordinate 37,378 of NZ_OW485604.1, read as the reverse complement.
CCCGCTGAGAAGACTCGTCAGTCCTGTTAGGCGGCTCAGCGCCCGAGGCGCCTCCTGTACAGCCTTCTCGGCGGCGGCGATGTCGCCCACCAAGACAACTTGCCGGACCGCCCGGGTGACGGCGGTATAGACGAGGGTCCTGTCGAGGAGAGGGCTCGGCGCAATCGGCACGATTACGCGATTCCACTGGCTTCCTTGCGCCTTATGGATGGTGATGCCGAAAGACCGCTGGATGCGCTCCAGAAGGTCTGTCTCGGTGAGGTAGTGCACCTTGCCGTCGATAACAGCCTCAGCCCAAACGATTTCCCCATCCTCTCGCGGGCTGCCATCCGACCCCATGGCTTGGGCCAGAGGAACGAGCGTATCCTCGTCCTTCCCCTTGACTAGGAACATGGGTCCGGGGAACGCACGGGTGATCATCCCGAGCGAGCCGTTGTTGAGGCTCCGGTCCCAGTCGTTCTCAATGAACATGATCGGGCAGCCTTCGCAGAAGCCTGACAGCCCGGTCCGGACCTTGACTGCGAGGCGGTCGCTGAGCCGCTGCTGGTAAAGGTCCCTGTTGATGTGGAGAACGGTGCCGGGTCGTTCGCGGCGCTCGCCCTTGCTCGTGGCAAGGATCTGAACCTCGTTCTCGTCCCCCTCGTGCACCACCAGTTCGTCGTAGAGACGCGCGATCACATCCGCGACGTCGCCCATTGAGCAGGGGAGAATGCTGACGCCGACACCTGGGCCTGCATAGGGTGGGATTATGGGCCATCCCCCGTCCCGGATCGCCTGGCCGATTGCCGGGATGCCGGTCGATCCGTCCTGCCGATAGACCTGCGTCAGATGGCTGCGGGGTGCAGGCGACTCCGGTCGGCAGAGCAGATGGAACGTCAGGCCCGCTCCGATAGGCGGAAGCTGCATGTCGTCACCGACCAGGACAAGACGTCCGCCGGGGCCAATTTTCCGCAGGACCTGGTAGAGAGTCGCGATGTCCAGCATGGACGCCTCGTCCACGACATAGGTTCTGGTGTCCATCCGGTCGCTCTGGTCCGATTGCGCCTTGTCCTCCTCCCCGCCGTGCAGGAAGCCAGCAATGGTCATGGCTTTCCGCTTTGTGGCGTCGTGCATGCGCTTCGCGGCACGCCCCGCAAGGGCCATCTGCACGACCTCGCTCCCGAGCGCATCCAACCCGGCGTAGAAAGCCATCAGGATGGTGGTCTTCCCGACCCCGGCGCCGCCGCTGATGACGGCGAACTGATGCTTCAGTGCTGTCCAAACAGCCTGTTTCTGCCCCGGGCCGAGCGGGTGGTTATTGGCCTGCCATGCAGTTAACGCATAGCCGATCTTCTCGCGCTCCCGGGGACCGAAATCGATGGGATGGACGTAGAGGAGGTCGCTCTGGGCGGGGAAGTCCTGATGAGCGATCATGCGGCTCAAGCGCTGGGCGACGTACCGCTCCATCAGCCAGGCACCCGACGTCTGGTAGAGGCCACTCGACGCATCGAGCAGCCAGCCGCCCCCTTGGTGGGGGGTTCCAACCGCCCGCTCGGCCTGCTGCTGATCACCACCCAGGATGGTCCTGGCGCTCGTGAGGAGCGCGTCCCTGTCGAGGGCCGTCGATCCGTCCTTGTCGTAGGCACGGTAGAGCGCTTCCGCGACGGCAGCGTGTTCGCGCCGGGGATCCTCCGGCGCGACGGCAAGGCGCTCCAAGGCAATCTTGTCCACGGTGGACCACGGTTGGCCGAAGGCCAGTAGGCGGTAAGGGTCGGCGTGCAGCTTGTCGGCGGCGCACTCGCCGTAGAACTTCAGCAGGGAAGCCCCCAGGCCGACGGGAAAGCGGTGTTCATCGAGCCAGTCGATCACGTCACCCGGATTGAGGTCCCGCCAACCTTGGACGAGCACCTTGGCACTCTCGGGCGTGACCACCTCGGTCAGGCGCTCCAGGTCCCCCTCTTCGAGCACATCGCGCAGTCCTGCGCCGAACCGCTCCCAAAGCGCCTGGGCCTTCTGCTTGCCGACGCCGGGAAACCTCTTACCCGCGAGGGTGGCGACCATGTTGCGCCCGTAGGGCCGCACGAGGATGGCGACGTCGGCGTGGAACTGCGGCTGCCCTCGGTATTCCTCCATCTGGCCGTGGAGCCTCCAGAGATCGCCCTGAAGCGTGATTTGGTCAGCGAGCGTCCGCGAGGGCATCCGAACGGCCAGAGCCTCCCCTGCGGGCTCCCCTGCGGCATTGAGTGGGGTTCCCACGATGATGGCGCCCTGGCCTGGGGCAGACCAGCGGACGTGCGACACCTGAACGGTGAGATTCATCACCACGGCAGACGCCCAACGTCGGGCAGCGTGAGGTCCGCGTAGCCTTTTGCCCGAAGTTGCGCCTTGAGGTAGCGGTTCTCCTCTTCCAATTGGGCGACTCTGGCCTGGAGTTCCTTCGCCTTCTCGTTCGCCATGACCTCACGCCGCGACCGCTCTCCAGCCGCGCGCGCGTCGGCATCGCCCAGGCTCTCCCGGTGTTCCGAAGCCCCTTCGACTTCGGCCAGCTTCTGTCGGATAACCGGGTTGGTCCGGAAGACGTCCCGGTTGCACTGGAGGTCCTGGGCCATGACGCTACGGATCAGCTTGCCATCCGCACCCCACGGCAACGTCCCGTTGGCCCGCCTCTCCTCGATGTAGGCCAGGAACCGGTCGGCGTTCGCCTTACCCGCGTCGGCGCCATTGATACCCTTGAGGCTCATCCCGCACCTCTCTCCCGACCCAGCGCACTCTTGGCGGCGCTGACGGTCCGTTCGATGTAGTGCCATGGGTCGCCGTGCTCTCGCGCCTTCTCAGAAGCAGCCAGGACCAGGCTGACCTCGGGCGGCGGCATGCCGTCCGCGAGCAGGCGCCGCGCGATAGCGTAGTCCGCCCGGCTGCGGTCGAGGTTGCTGCCGTAATGGGCTGCGTAGGGAGCGATCAGGCGCCCGTAGAGGGCGCTGTAGTCTCCGGACAGCGCCCCGGCAGGGGCGCAATTTCTCAGCGCGCCGCCGCGCGCGCCCTGTTGATCCTTCTGCTCTGCCGAGTTCGCCAGGGGCAGTTCGGTCGCCATTGCGGCGAGGATCGGGTCGATGCGAGCGGACGCGGTCCGCAGACGGGCGAAGGGATAGCTGCCGTCTGGGCGGCGGTGCCTGACCTTGCGGTTCGTGAATCCAGGAAGCCGTCCGGCATGCCATGCGTCGGCGGACCCGGGATCGCCGCCCCAGCGCTCCGCCATGTGACGCGCGAGGAGCTTCGCCTCGAGGTGGTCGATACCAGCCCCGGCATCGAAGAAGCCTTGGTAGTTGGCAGGAGATGACTCTACAATGACGGCTGGGCGGTGACCGGCGCTTACCATCGCCCGCAGCGTGGCATCGGAGATGTCATCGACGAAGATGTAGCATGGGTCGACGGGCCGCCCGATTATGTTGAACCCGTGGGCGTTCTCAGCTTTGAGAAAGCCAATGAGGGCAAGCAGGCCGTCGCCCGAGACTGTGCGCATCGCAGAGGGAATCTTGGCTGCACGGTCGGGCCAGACGGCGCGAATATCATAGCGTTCCGACGGCAAGGCGGTGATCCACCGTTGGAGCGGAGCCAGCGACGGCGTCACAATGGTGCCTCGATGCCATTGGCCGCAAGGAGATCCAGCAATGTCTTGATGCGGCGCTGGAGTGCGTCATTGATGCCAATTAGGGTTGCGTTCTGCATTTCGAGGTTCTCGGCTCTCGTTCTCGCCTCCGCGGCGTCAGCCTCGACCTCCTTCAAACGGTTTCCTTTGGCGGCGTGGCGCTTCTGTATATTGGCGAGGGCCGTCAGGTAACGCTTCGTGAGGTCCGGATACTTGCCAACCAACTCTTTGTCGATGTTCGGATCAGACCAGGGGCGAAGGTCGCCGTCGGGACCCATCCACGCGCGGAGTGCCGTCCTGTCCTTGGGAACCGACTGACCCCCGGGAACGCCCTCCCGCGCCCACCGCTCCAGGATGGCAACCTTGGCTTCGAAGGACTTCATGACCGCCTTGGCCTTCTCGGCGGGCGTCTCGTTGCGTTCCAGCATGGTCATAGCCTCTGATGGCCGCGCACGGCTTGCCTCGCACCCCCGAGCTTGGCTTGGTATGCTTCCAGGCGAGCCTTCGCGGCCACTCGGAACGTCTCGTTAGGGGACTTCACGGCTGCTGCCTCAGCCTCATCGACTTTCCGGTTCATGACCGCGACGTTCTCGCTGAAGGCAATGCCGTGTCGGCATCCATAGCAGTCCTCGGCGGATGCGAAGGCGAAGTCGGGCCGCACGCTGTCGGTGATTCCGGTTTCCCGAGCCTTGTTCTGGAGGCAGACTGCGTGAGTCAAGTCGGTTGGGGTGTGTGGCTTGCAGCGGCAGTGGGCGTGCTTGCCGGAATGCGGTTCGATGTACAGGGCGGGCGCATGTTTGCGCAGTTGTGTAATCAGAGCCTCACGCTCTTCGTTCGGAGAAATGTTCGAACGTCCCTTGATCCTAATGCTGCGGCGGGCCTTTGCGACCATATCCTCCAGTTCGTCGTAGAGGGTCGCAGCCCCTTGCCCAATCGGGGTCTCGTCACCGTCATACACTTCCAATGTGCGGATGACGAAGTGCTCCTGGCGGACCTCCTCATGTTCCTGGGCAAGCTCAGCGAGGCTTGTTGCCGCTGCACGAGCCTCCGTCAGAATGGGATCGCTCGTGGCTGTTTCGCCTTCGGCGATGGCCTGGCGGCTCCTCGCCTCAATCACCTCGCGCAGGCGCATGAGGGCACCGTGCAGGACTTCGGTGATGTAGCGCAGGGTCATTTCCGGGTCGTAGTGCCGGAGAAAACGGCTCAAGGCGTCTAAATTGGAGAAGCGGTTGCCGTGATAGTAATAGATTGAAAATCCACGACGTAGCTGGTGCGCACTAAAATGCCAAATATTCCCATCATCATCTTTCCGCGCACCAACTAATTCAGCGAACTCGTTGAGGGTGGCTGCGAGCTTCGCTCGAAGGTAACTTCTTTTATCAACGTCTTTATCGCTCGAAGTGACGCTCGGACGGTAAATCGCGGTCAGCCAGTTTGTGCCGTCCCGCTCCCGAGCCGTCTCGCTCAACTCCTCCAGAAGTTGTACGGCCACAGCGACCATCGCGGGAATTGGAATCTCCGCGTTGTCTCGGATTGTCTTTTCGATATAGCTCGTCATGAGCCAGTTTCCGGAGCCGGACGGGTCCTTGTAGGCGCACCCTGCCTGAAGGCTGTCCAACTCTCCACCGCGCCGTGCCGAGAAACCCCCTATGAGGACGAGGCAGGCCGTGACGACATGGCCCAACGCATCATCCAGCGTCATGCCTTCAAAATCACCACGCCTTCCGGGCCGTCCGTGACGTTTCCACCGCGGCGCGATCCGAGGCGCACCAGGGTGTTCAGCGGTGAGGTTTGTGTCAATGATGGCCAGAACATCCGCCGTGAACCGCTCTTCCCGCCGCGGCGTAAACCATGGCGTCGGGTAGATCTCGATTTGCTTTTCACGTGCCAATCTACAGATCTTTGTGATGGGTTCGGAGTAGTCCATGACCCATCGGGCCGCACCGTCAAGCAGACGTAACCAATGTTCTGGACCTGGTGTTCCGGTGCGTCCGCCGTTCTTTCCTTCGCCAGCATCTGGTTTTGGCTTTCTTGCTATCTGCTTCACCCTGGCGGTGAGGGAAATCTCCTTGAACGGATCGAAAGTGAGCGGGTCGTGGGGCAGCAAGCCGACGGAGGAGCAGTAGTGAAACCTCCGCCATGACGACAGGACACGCGAAACGGAGCCGGAAGCCAGTCCCTCATCATCGGTGGAATAAGCGTCTGCGCTCTCAGGGTCCAGGTCAGCTTCACGTCCCATTCCAAAGACAAGCTCAGGAGCGGTGCTTTCTATGAGGTCCATGAGGCGCTGCCTAATCTCACCGTACAGCGCCTGGCGGCTGACCCCGAGTTCTGTTGCCAACGCTACAACGTCGATCTGCCGTTTTTTCCATTTACTGACCGGCCACGTCCATTCTCCCTCGCGAAGCCGTTTTTCCAAGTGCACAATCCGGTTCTCGATGGGAACCAGGGCCAATCTGCCATCTTGCAGCCTGTCGCAAAAGTGGTCGAACAGCGACAGGCTGAGTCGCTGGAACTGCGGCACGCCGAGTGCGAGGCGCCACCGGACAAACCATAAGAAATGGCTCAACCACGACTGAACTGCCCTGGCGCCGTTGGCGCTGAGGTACTGTCCGCGAAGAGTTTCGATAGCAACGACTTTGCCCGACAGGAGATCGCTGGCCCGTGAGGCGTCCGTAAGGAGAAGCCGCTCTGCGACCGGCTGGCCGAAGTCGAGGGGGAAGTCCGTGACGCGGACCTTTTCTGGGTCTTCGGTTCGGGCAATCCAATAGTTATGGCGAAGGTCCGCTGCTGGACCTTCAAACACGAGATCTGATTCGGCATCAGGCTTACTTGCTACGAGCCATGTCGGTTTAGCGTAACCGCCGAGAACTCGGTCGTGGTCAGCGCGGGAGAAGATCGCGGTCATTTCAGTCATCCAGGCAAGGCAGCGCGGCTTCGCCTGCCCGCAGGGCTGCTGACGCGATACGCGCAGCGCGCCAGTAACGGGGACCAAGATGCTTGCTGAACACATCTCGGCCAATGGCCTTTGTAAGCGCAAGCAGGGGGAGGTAGTCCTTTCGAAAGCGCGCCCTGTTTGGATAGTGCGCCTGCATTTGCCGTAACTTGCGATGAATCATGTAGAGGTCGGCCAAGCGCTCTGCGGTTGGCGCGAAGTGCAGGACGTCGGTTACCCGGTCGTCATCTTGATCCTGGACAAGTCCCAAGGCGGCAGTGATCCCAGCCTGGTCGGCCACGCGACGCATGCGCTCCAGATCAGACACCGTCTTGCCGAGCTTCCGCGCCACCATCTCCTGATCCAAGTCGCGCGTTACGATGCCCTCCATCGCTTCTTGGAACTGGCGAATGTTGGCATCCAGTTCCGCGTTAATCGTCGGGGTGTTCAGATAGTGGGGCTGAAGTATCTTGGAACTGGCATGGCCTGCGGTAGCCTTGGTGGCCGCAAAGGAACCAGTGTCATTGCGCTTTAACGGCGTGAATGTGCTGCGGATGGCTTCCAGCGTGAAGCCGGGGCGCGCGAGCACCGAACTCTCCGGGTAAATTTGATTGCAAGCCAGGCGCCGCGTTTCTGAGTTGTAAGTCCTCGCTCCCCTGATGTTGCTGAAAATCCAGAACGAGTTTCCGAACAAGCGCTCGGAGTGGGATCCGAACTCTGCCCTGAGCGCGTCGGCCATTCGCCCATATCGGTCCAAAAGGTCAGCAGCCGTGATGTCGTTCTCGTCGACGGGAATTCGGTTCAGACAAGCGTAGCCGTTGCCCTGCTGATTGGGGTCATAGGCTTCGACCTGGCAGTTCCAGTGCTCGGTCGCGGTTTCGAGCTTGTGCCCGTCGAGGTCGCTGCGTTCGCCAAGATACCCAAGGACATGGTGGCCAGCCCGGTTCTTGAAGCCGTCGATGAAGGACTGCTCAGCGATGTAGATGTTCTTTGCGGAACGAAAGACGTAGGGGTTTCGAGGGAGGTCGCGAGCCGGTTGTAGGTTCCACCCGGTGTCGCACAGCAGCACGCCAAGCGCGCCGATCATGCCTGGCGGCGACGGCCCGAAAGCACTTAGGTACGGGCTGAATATCTTGAAGCGCCCTCCCCATACGTCGGACAGGTCAAAGCCGCCCGCGCGGCGCCACACGTCCGGGTCTTTCGGTAAAGCGTCGCGCACATTGCGGCTCAGCCTGAATGACCCGGTCTTCTGTATCCCAGCGCGGAAGCATAGGAGGCCGTCGCGGATCATTTCCCGCGCCGCCGGTTCGCTGTCCGGTCCGGGCGGATCCCCTCGTAGAAGGCTCTGCCCGAAAAGGAACAGGCGCTCGTAGAAGAGAAAGTACTTGACGAACTCCGCTCGCGTCATGTCGAGCGCGCGGCGCTCCCGGTCGTAACCCTGACTTCCCTCAAGCTCCGGCCACTTGGCAGCACCCAGGCTTGGAGTCGTGCCATACTCTGGCGCGCCGGGCTTGATCCAGTGGCGCCGGAAGTTCTGCGGGATGCCACAGAAGCCCTGGTCCCTCAACGCTTCCAGCCCGAACCGTGCCGCGGCGACGTAATCGATGCGGGTGCCTTTTGCTACGTTGATGTCGCAGGTCAGGTAGGCGTCGCGCCATTCACTTATGGCATCGGCGAACGCCCTCTCATGCCCCATAGCGTCTGGAATATTTTCCTTTCCATCCGCATCCGTATCGCCATGGAAGAAGTGATGGACGCGCCCGCCAGGAGACATCGGATCGCATCGGGCAAGCCATTCTAAGAATGGAACAACGCCATACCTCTGTTTGTATGGCAAGGCGTAGACCGCGCGAACCAGCGTCTGATCGTAACTTTCCTCCCATGCCGCCGCCGCTGCGGCACCCGTCGCATCACCCACTGCCCACTCGCCTGCCAGTTGTGGTGGTTGAGCGTCAGCGATGCCCGACCAGCCTTCCTTTATCGAAGGCGTTATGAACTTGAGTAGACTCCGCGTCAACCCTATGACTCATTCATGCAGCGGCCGATTAAATGTGCGAAAAGGCCTCGGCAAGACGGTCGAGGCCGGCATGGTGCTGAAGGAATACCTGCTGCGCGGCATGGCCGAGCGCATGCTGATCCTAACGCCGGCCTCGCTGGTCGGGCAGTGGCGCGAGGAGATGGCGCGGAAATTCGGCATCGACTGCGCCACCACGCACGATCCGCTGCTGCGCAGCGACCCCGCCGCCTTCTGGGCGCAGCCGCGGGTAATCGCCTCGATCGCCGCCGCGCGCCGGCGCGAACACGCAGCCCTGCTGGCCGGGCGCAGCTTCGACGTGGTGGTGGTGGACGAGGCGCATCACCTGCGCGACCAGGCGAGCGCCAGCTACCGGCTGGTGAACGCGCTGCAGAAGCGTTTCCTGCTGCTGCTGTCGGCAACGCCCGTGCAGAACAACCTGATCGAGCTCTACAACCTGCTGACGCTGCTGCAGCCGGGCATCTTCCGCACGCCGAAGGACTTCCGCGCCGCCTACATGGTCCCCGGCAAGCCGCGCGAGCCGGCCAATCGCGGCCGGCTGCGCGATCTGATGCGCGGCGTGATGGTGCGCAACACCCGCGCGCTTGCGGCACTGCGCCTGCCGCGGCGGCACGCCGCCACCATCCGCGCCGAGCCCGATGCCGCCGAGGCCGCCTGCTACCGCGACCTTACCGGGCTTGCCCGCGCGGCCGCCGGGGACAGACACGCACGGCTCGCAGTGCAGCACCTGCTATCGGCCGCCGGCTCGTCGCCGGCCGCGGTGGCGACGGCGGTGGCGCGCTTCGCCGAACGTCATCCCGAGCAGCCGGCCTGGGCCGCCCTCCACGCCCGCTACCAGGCGATCGCCGCCGGCGCCAAGCAGGCGGCACTGCAGAAACTGCTGGCACAGAACCCCGCCGAGAAGAAGATGGTGTTCGTCCACCATCGGGACAGCATGACCCATCTCGCCGACCTGCTACGGCGGCAGGGCATGGCGCCGCTGGTGTTCGACGGCAGCCTCACCGGCGCCGAGAAGGACCAGGTGGTGGCGGAGTTCCGGGACTCGGGAAAACTCCTGCTGTGCAGCGAGTCCGGCGGCGAGGGCCGCAACCTGCAATTCTGCAACACCCTGGTAAACTTCGACATCCCCTGGAACCCTATGGCGATCGAGCAGCGCATCGGGCGCATCGATCGCATCGGCCAGACCCGCGAGGTATTTGTCTTCAATTTGGTGACCGCCGGTACCATCGAGGACGCCATGCTCCGCATCCTCGACGAAAAGATTAACATGTTCGAGCTGGTGGTCGGCGAGGTCGGCGCCATCCTCGGCGAGATCGAGGACCAGCAGGACTTTTCCAGCATGGTGCTAGACGCTTGGCTGCAGGTTACGGAGGACGCGCGCGCCACCGCCTTCGGCGCGTTGGAAGGGCAGTTGCTGGCGGCGCGGCGGCAGTACGAAGGAGCGAAAGCGCTGGACGAAGCGCTGTTCGGGAACGACCTCGATGCCGCTTGAGGACGGCCGGATGCATCGTTTCGTCGCCGGCCTGCTGGCGGCGGAAGGCGCATTGGTCGAGCCGATCGCGCCGGACGGCATGGAGGCGCTGGTGCCACCCCCGCTGCAACAGGCGCTGGGCGTGGGCGAGTTGTGCCGGTTCGGCTTCGGCGCCACCCTGCCTACCGGCGCCGAACGCGTGGGAATCGAAAGCGACTGGCTCGGCCGGTTCGGCCGGGTGATCGGCGAGCGGGGCCGCTGGCACCGGCGGGTCCTCGATGCGGGAACCCGCAAGGCCCCCGACGCCGGACGCCTGCTGGAGCAGGAACTCGCGTTGGAAAACGCCACCTGGCGCCTGCTCGACATGGCCCCGGCCTGGACCCGTTACCTGATCCCGGCGTTCCGCTTCACCGCGCTTTCCGACGAGAAGCGGGAGGGCACGCAGCGCTTGGCGATCAACCTGGCAACCGGTGCGATGCCGGACGCCCTGCTCGACCGCATGCTGCCCTGGCCGAGCGAGGACGAGCCTACTGCCCTGCCCGCGGACGCCGCGCTTCCGCCCGACTGGGAGCGGGCGCGGGTCATCGAACGCCTGCGCGCCGCCCTGCCCTGGCGGATCGATGCGGCCCTGGCGCCGTTCGTCGCGGGGCTGCGCCGGCGGCTCGGCCGCGACCTCAACCGCCTGCACGGCTACCACAACGACCTGCACCGCGAGGCGGCGCAACGCGCGGCACAATTATCGACCGGCGATCCCGGGCGGCAGCGCGAGACCCTGCGCATGGCCGCGATCGCCCAGGACTACCGCGCCAAGGTGGACGACCTCGCCCACAAATACGCGCTGCGGCTGACGGTGGAGTGGGTGCAGACTCTGGAATTGGTGATGCCGGTGCACCGGCTAACCGTGCAGATCCGGCGCCGCAAGGCCGAGCGGGTGATGGCGCTGGACTGGAACTCCATCGCCCGCCGGCTGGAACCGCCCCCGGATGAGGCGGGCTGGTCGGCGGAACGGCCGCGCCTGGTGTGCGACGACGCGCTGCACTTGGTGGCCGCGGCCGGACTTGCGCCCTGCACGACCTGTGGCCGCGCCTATTGTCGGGCCTGCCACCCGCAACAATGCCCAAAATGCGGCGGGAAGACGGCGCCGTCCTCGGCTTCCCCCATGCAATGAATCGGGCGCGGCGCCGGCTGTCAGGAGGTGCGCGCTACCAGCCGTGTTCGCTGACGCTCGCGGTTGGCAAGATAGGATTGCGCGATCTGCCGGAGCAACGGGCACGACACTTCGCCGTAGATTATGGTCCCCGGCGGACGGCCTGGAATCGGTCGTATGTCCGGACCTGGCCAGACGAAGGCATTGCCTTCGGTGGTGACGATCCAGGATGGCAGGTCGTCCAGGCCGAGCCGGCGCTTTTCGGCCATCGGAAAGGCAACGGCATCCGCCGGATCGGCCGGGGGCGTATGAGTGATGGCCAGGACCAGGACCTGAGTGTGCCCCTCGCTGACCTGCACCGCGAGCGCCAGCACCAGGGCGGGCCGGTCCTTCCGCCCTTCTTCCCGCCCGGCGGCATTCTCATCGGCCCAGAGGTAGGCGTAGCGGATGACACTGCCCGGCGGCGGTGGCGCGCTGGGGGTCATGCGCCGTCGTGCGCCAACCTCTCAATTTCGGGCAGGAACTGATCGGGCGTGTCGACGGCGCGGAATGCCAGCTGGTCGCGCTGCTTGAGCCGCTGGTATTCTTCGACGGACAGAAGCACGGTGCGCGGGCGGCCATTCTTGGTCACCATCACGGGACGCGCGAGGGCAATGTCGCTGTAGTGGGAGAACTGGCGAACCAGTTCGCCTGCTGTGGTCACGACGGGATCGCCTGTCGACATCCGTAGCCTCCAAACCCACTGATCTCACGCAAAATACATGAAATGCATGTTTTGCGCAAGGCAGCCTTCAGGCGTGATAACCCTGCATTATCGCGGGTGATGGGGGAGTGCCTTTTTTGGGGATTTTATAAATTTAACAACAGCTTGTTGCACTCCTGCAGCGGCTCACATCAGAGAACCGGGGTAGGAGCGTAGGCTTGTTCGACGCACTCAGGATCATTGGCGATGGCCCGGAGATAGCTGCGGGCCGCCAGACCCGGCTCTCGCCGGCCCGCCTCCCAGTTCCGCACGCTCTCCACATCCAGACCATAACGGGTGGCAAACTGCTCCCGGGTCAGGCGCAGACGTGTCCGCAGGGCGCGGATGTCGGGGAGCGTGGGCGGATCCAGAGGAGCCGCCGCAATGCCGGCCTCGGTCAGTTCAGTCGCCAGGGCAGCACGGTCCTCGACCGTCGGCAGGTCCACGAAGGCGCGCCCGGTCATGAGCAATTCCTCCATCGCCCGCTTCGCGCGCAGCAGCGACAGCCCACGCCGAGCCAGGGCGAGCGCCCCGTCAATCGTCTTGGGCGTCGCGCGGTTCTGAGGCAGGCGCAGGACGAAGACAGCGGGTAAACCGGAGGACATCCGGTCGACGGCCCGGATTGGCCCCAGTCGTGCGAAGCGCTCCCTCAACGACGAGTCCATCGAAATCCATCCTTTCCATCACCGTCCATGCCAGCACCTTGAGATTTGCTGCTCTGACCCCGTTTCCTCAGGCGTCCTGCACGTGAACGCCGTGGAGGATCAGGGTGAAACCGGCCATCTCCGGCTTCGGCCATGAACCGAAGCGTGCCTACCGGGCTCTGCACGGTGATCGTGACCACCGGATCGGACGTCAGGTCGTTCACCAGCTCGAACGAAAGATCCTCAGGGCTCCACACCTGAGCAAGGTGGTCCAATGAACCACTATTCTCAAGGCCGCTGCACAGGTGGCCATTGCAATCGGGGCTGAAGGCCTTGGCCGCACTGGGCTTATACCAATGCCCGTTGGTCGGAACCTATCGGCGCAGTGGGATGACGGCGTTCCTGGCAGCCGCCCCAGGGCCATCGGTTCCGATCTCTGAACATTGGTATTAGACCCAGTCAGCAGCCTTCTCACCTGTATCATACCGCCCTGCTGATGAACTGATTTTTTAATGCGGGAGGCTGTTGGGGTGTGATGCTCTTCGTCCGGTTACGAGGGAGCCCCCGATGGCAAGGCAAGCGCTGGAAATCCGGACCGACTTGCACACGGCTGATGCTCTGCGACGCATGGCGCGTCAGGAGCAAGACCGGCGCGCGGCGATGCGGATGCTGGCGTTGGCCAATGCCATGGAGGGGATGACACGGGCTGAAGCGGCGCGGCTGGCCGGAATGGAGCGGCAGGCGTTGCGGGATGCGGTGATCCGCTACAACGCCGAGGGTCTGTCCGGACTACATGACCGCCCCAAACCGGGTCGGACACCGACGCTGACGGAAGGTGAGCAGGCGACCTTGCGCGCCGTGATCCTGCGTGGCCCCGATCCTGCCTGCGATGGTGGCGGTGACTGGACGTTGCCGATGCTGTGCCGCTGGATGGAAGACCATTTCGGCAAAACCATGCATCCGGACAACCTCTCGCGCGTGGTGCGGCGGCTCGACCTGTCGCGCCAGAAGACGCGCCCGCGGCATCCGAAAGCAGACGAGGCAGCGCAGGCTGCCTTCAAAAAGGGGGGCTGCGCGATGCCGTAACCGAGGTCGCGCAGGCCCATCCGGACCGACGGATCGAAGTATGGTTCATGGACGAAGCCAGAGTCGGCCAAAAGGGCCGCACCGGCCATCGCTGGTGGTTGCGGGGCGAGCGTCCACGCGGGCTGTGCGACCGGCGCTTCGAATCCACCTATATTTTTGGCGCTGTCCGTCCCGCCACCGGCGACGGTCTCGCTCTGGTCCTCCCCACCGTCTCGACCGAGACCATGCAGATTTTCCTCGACGAGTTCGCGGCACGCCTTGCCGCCGATGCGCAGGCCGTACTGGTGCTCGACGGTGCGGGTTGGCATGCCTCCAGCGATCTTGTAGTGCCTGACCGGGTCAGCCTGGTGATGTTGCCTCCATACGCGCCCGAACTAAACCCGGTCGAGCGTGTGTGGCTCTATCTGCGAGAACGATTTCTCTCGCATTGCGTGTTCGCCACCTACGACGACATTGTCCAGGCTTGCGCTGACGCTTGGTGCGCGCTCACCCCCGACACGCTCAGGTCGCTCACCGCCTATCCGTGGCTCAAAGAGATCAGTTCATAGGCAGGGCGGTATCAGACACCTCGTTCGGCGGTGGCCCGGCCACCTTCGCTCGGATGTAACCATTGTGACGACCTCACCTACGAAAGTCGCGTGCGCGCGGAGATGATAGGTGCCGTTCCTGTTTGAAGGAGGGTACGGCGATGGACGGGATGGCAAGGGATAGTGGTCTGGCGAGCCGGGTGAGCGCAGGGGGCGGGCGCCGGCAGTGGTCGGCAGCGCAAAAGGCGGCGATTGTAGCGGAGAGCTATGCGGCCGGTGTGCGGGTGTCGGAGGTTGCGGCCCGGCATGGTGTGAACGAAAGCCTTGTGTTCACCTGGCGGCGGCAGGCGAGGACTTCGCAAGCGATGGGAGCGAGCGAAAAAGCAAGCGAGGAATTGCCGTCCCCACCAGCGTCGTTTGTACCGGTGATGCTCTGCGATGACGTAGCTGTGGATCAGCGGCTTCAGCGGGCGGCCGGCAGCATTGAGATTGCGGTGGCGGATGTGAGCATCCGGGTCACGGTGGGCGCGGATGCGGCGACGCTGGCGATGGTGTTGGCGGCGGTGCGAGGGGTAGGTTGATTGCGCCACGAGCTGGGCTGCGGGTGTGGATGGCGACGCGGCCGGTGGATTTCCGAAAGGGGGTGCACGGCTTGGCCGCGTTGGTAGCGGATGTACTGTGCGCTGATCCATATGGCGGCGATATTTTCGTATTCCGCTCGAGGCGAAACGATCGCATCAAGCTGCTGGCGTGGGACGGAAACGGAATGGTATTGGCGACGAAGTGGCTGGAAAACGGACGATTCGCCTGGCCACCGATCCAGGACGGCGCAATGAGCTTGTCTGCGACCCAGCTGGCGTTGTTGTTGGACGGGCTGTCGTGGTCGCACGCGGTGGCGGCCCCTGTCAGACGGCCTGTCTGGCCGTCTGGGACCAGAAATCCCTCTGGTACGACCGCGGCCACGCTGGTATAGGTTGGCTATGCCGCTGCGCCGCGAAGATCTCCCCACCGATCCCGACCAGCTTATCGCGCTGGCCCTGGAACTCGCGGCGGAGAACGAGCGGCTGCGCGCAGCGCTGAAGACGATCAACACCCTGCATTTTGGCACGAAATCCGAGCGGCTGGTGGTCGTCGTGGACGGGCAGATGACGCTGGGTCTCGGCGACCTGGCCACCGACGCGAGTCCACCGCCACCGCCGGCCAACGACGCTGGCACGGCAAAGCCGAAGGCGTCGGCCAGACCTTCGCACAAACCGGCACGCCGCAACATCGGTGCCCTGCCCACGCACCTGCCACGGTGTGAGCGGGTGATCGAGCCGGACAATACCAGATGCCCGTGCTGCAGCGGCCGGATGCACCGCATCGGTGAATGTGCGACCGAGGAACTCGACATCGTGCCGGCGATCCTGCGGGTGCTGCGCACGGTGCGGCCGAAATATGGCTGCCGTGCCTGCGAGAGCGCCGTGGTGCAGGCGCCGGCTCCCTCGCGGCTGATCACCGCCGGCATGGCCTCCACGGCCCTGATCTCCTGGGTCGTGGTCTCCCGCTTCGCCTGGGCCATGCCGCTCAACCGACAGACCCGGATGCTCGCCAGCTACGGGATCGCGCTCGACTGCTCGACCCTGGTGCACTGGGTCGATCGCGCCGCCTGGTGGCTTGAGGGCTTGTATGACCTGCAGCTGAAGACGATCCACAGCTTCCAGCATGTCTTTTGTGACGAAACCCCATTGCCGGTGCTCGAGAAAGGACGTCGCCGGACGCGCAAGTGCCAGCTGTGGGCGCACGCGGTGGACGACGGGCCCTGGCAGGGACCGGCGCCGCCGGCGGTGGCCTACGTGTTCAGCACCGGACGCAACACCGAGGCGATCGCCACCCAACTCGGGGATGACTTCACCGGCATCCTGCAGGTCGACGGCTATGGCGCCTACAAGGCGTTGGTGAAGCGCACCCGGCGCGGCAAGATCCGGCTTGCCTTCTGTCTCGCGCACGCGCGTCGGAAGTTCGTGGCCGTGCACAAGACCACGCAGTCGACAGCCGCCGCAGAGATCCTCGTCGAGATCGCCGCGATCTATGCCATCGAGAAGCGCATTCGGGGCGGCACGGCCGACCAGCGACTGGCGGTGCGCCAAGCTGAGAGCAAGCCGCTGATGGCAGCGCTGAAGCGCCGGCTGACCGAATTGCTCGCGGAAATCTCGGTGAAATCGACGCTGGCAGCGGCGATCCGCTACACGCTGAGGCACTGGGACGGCCTGACGTTGTTTCTCGAAGACGGCCGCGTGGAAGCCGACAGTAATACTGTGGAACGTTCGATGCGGATCATCGGCCAGGGCCGGCACAGTTCGCTCTTTGCGGGATCGGAACGCGGCGGACGCACCTGGGCGATCCTGACATCGCTGCTGAATACGTGCCGGCTGAACGACGTCGATCCGCTGACCTGGCTGACCGACGTGCTGGAGCGCATCGTCTCTGGCCGCACCAAGAGCCATCAACTGCACGAGTTGCTGGTCTGGAACTGGAAGGCCGCCCGCATGCCTCAGTCGTTGCAGGAAGCAGCATGACACGCCGATCGACCAAGCCGGTGCCGTCATCGGCCACCGCCAGCGTGGCTCGTCCGCCCATGCCGCTCGACGAACTCGACCGCTGGCTGCGTACACCCCGTCCGCGAACCCCCATCGCCGACGGCCTGGCCATGCTCGACGGCTTTCTCACCGCCATCGTCGTTGGCCCGGTCACCTATGAACCGCTCGGCTGGATCTGCCCGCTGCTCGGCGTCAGCAAGAACGCGTATTGCCACGGCGACACGCCGGAGTTCGCCGCCATCGCCGCTGTCGCCAAATACCACAATGCGCTGGCCGCCACGCTGAGCGAGACGCCGGACCAGTTCACGCCGCGGTTCGACCGGAGCGAATCGGGTGCGGTTGATGTCGGGCCCTGGTGCCGCGGCTTCCATGCCGCCATCCAGCTCAATCCGAAATACTGGCGCCCCCTGCTGCCCGCACGGCGGCAGGCCCATCTCTGGCTGATCCCTATCCTCGCCCACTGCACCGACCCCGACGGCCGCCCGGTCCCGGGGGCCCCACCTCCGGGACCACTGACCGAACTGGCCCGCTTCGACGCCCATCGCAACATCCCGTCCGCCGTCGTCGCCATGCGCGAATTCTGGGCGCCCACCCGCTACGGCCGCTGACCACCGGGCGTGCGGAGTACGCAACCGCCGCACCCTCACCTCAGCAGCCGCGCGCCTGCGCCAGCACTCCGCTACCTGCTGCGTCTCCAATCATCGTCCGCGCCCCCGCCAGTCTCGCCGCGCGCGCGTGACAGCGCCAGGTGATCAGGTCGCAATGGTTACGCTCGGATTGGACTTGCCTCGGTTCGGTAGCTCTTCCGCAGAAGGCGTGGTGGCGAGCCGATGAGTGGCTTGGTGCCGAAAAGGAAGTGGCTTGATTGGAGAAAGATGTTGCCCTCAACGGGAGCATTTCGGTGGCACGCTGAGCGAATCGTTGCCGCAAAGAGATGCCAATCCCGACTTCCACTCTTCCTGCGGAAGAGCCGGTTTGGTGGACACCTGACCTCTTGAGGACGAGGTGCTCCGATGCCGAAGAGTCATCTACCCCCCGGGATTTCGGCGCCAAATGGTCGAGGTGGCAGCCGTGTGCGGGAAATCATCCCGGATCGTGTCCCGCCCCGTGGTGCAGAGGCGTCCAGTGATGGGCGTCTCTACCGCGATCATGATACCGCGTCGGTCTCGTTTCCAACTACCTGGAACCACCCACAGTCACAGTGCCCCCGCCAGATGGCACACCCTAGAGCCCCGCCTCTGGAAGCCTGTTAGCGTTGCAGGCGGCAGCGAATCGGGAGCGTGGGTGCCGAGTGGCCGTCCATCCTGTGTCGTGACGCGGGAATCAGTGGCTTGGCTGGATCCGTCCACAGACCAAGTCAGGCCAAGGCACGAAAATCCAAGGATTAGCCTGGTTTCCCGCCAGACGGCACGCCCAGCCTGTGGATAGCATCCGGACAGGCTCGTTGTTCACAGCCTAAGTGTGCCTTCTGGCGGGAGAAAAGCGTGCCTTCTGGCGGGGATGCCCAAATGCGAGATACGAACAGAATCAGTGGTTTCGTCCAGGTTATCCCGTGCCATCTTGTGGGGACATCTCAAGTACAGAGTCTAATAGCTTAACAAATAGCTCCTCCCCCCAGAAGGCACACTTCCCTGGAGGCACGCCGTCGTGGCAACGTCACGGCCCATGAACAACGTCCACCGCCTCATCACCGAATGCGGCCGCCAAGGCGCCTTGGATTTCGGCATCAAGGCGGAAGTCATCCACGCGGCCGCGAGTTACCTGAGCGATGAGGAAGGGGGGACCGGGTTCCTCTACTCGGGCTGGTGCCAAGCCGCACTGCCGCACAAGAAGCTCGCCGATGGAGACGATTGGCAGGTTGAAGCCGGGAACGTCACCCTCATCGTCGAGGCCGGCGTACGACCTGGCCCGGGAGGAAAGCCGATCTCCGTGGGCGTACCCTACGGTAGCCGGGCGCGCCTCATCTTGCTCTACCTGCAGTCTGAGGCCCTGCGCACAAGCTGCCCTGAAGTCGAACTCGGGAAGTCCCTGCGGGCCTGGATGGCACGCATCGGGGTACCAATCGGCGGCTCCAACGCAGCGCTACTGCGGGAGCAGGCCGAGCGCATTAGCCGCTGCCGACTCACGTTCCACGTCGCCCGGGGCGACAAGGTCGGCATGCTCAGCCAGACCATCGTCGACGCGGCGCTGTTCGAGCGCGCCGACGGCAAGCGCTCTGGCTTCGCAGAGCGGGCAAGGCTGTCGGACGGGTTCTTCGCGCAACTCAAAGACCATTCGGTGCCACTGGACGAAGCAGCGATCCGCGCCATCGCAAACAACAGCCAAGCGATCGACATCTACGCCTGGCTCGCCTACCGCCTGCACCACTTAACTAAGGCCACGCCGATGAGTTGGGCGGCCGCGAAGAAGCAGTTCGGGCTAGCGGTGAAACGGATGGATCACTTCCGCGAGAAGTTCATCCCCAATCTCGAGTTAAGCCTTGCGGTCTACCCAGACGCCAAGGTTGACATCACGCCGACCGGGCTAGTGCTGCACCCATCTAGGCCCCCAGTCGAGCCGCGGAAGTTGCTGAGAACCGCTTGAAGCGGTCAACGACTCCCGCCAGATGGCACACCGTGGGTTGGTGTCCCGCTAGACGGCACACCCGATTTCGACAGGTGAGACCAGTCGATTCTCCGCACAAAGCGTGCCTTCTGGCGGGACTCGAGCAGCAGAAGCTGCTGACGCTAGCTGGAGGACTGAGCATGCAAAATTGGTTCCCCCACGCTTCCCGTGCTGTCGTTTCGGCCTCATGCGGCATATAGGACCCGGGCACGCAGGAGTTCGAAACCTGCGTATCCATACATTATCCGCTTGATGAGCTTGATGCGGTTCACCTGCCCTTCGACGGGACTGGTGGTCCACAACAGATCGGCGCCTGGCGACGGCAACTACCGCGGCAAGGGTCGGCACCATCTTCAGCAGTCTCGCAACGAGTACCCGGTCGGCCTGCTCCAGCACCTCGGCATCAGTCATCAGCACCTGCACGACGCGGCGGCCGGACGGCGGTTGCCTTGCCATGGTTGGCCGGTCGCGGTCACAGGCACCCGGGCGGGAACAGGGGCGGTTTGCCACCGCTGCCTGGCCCAGGTCCGCACCATGGATGCGGCGCCCTATAATACCAGAAAGCCTCGATCGTGTCCCGCCCCGTGGTGTAGGAGGCCGTTGACCGGCCTGCTGGAGCGACCGCCCCGAGTCTGGCGCAGGCAGGCCGGTCAGCGGCCACCGCGCATGCGCTGTCAATCGGCGTCGAAAAGGGGCTCTTCCGTGCTTTCGGTGCAACCGGGTTGGATGCTTCTGGTGCAGTTCCCACATATGGCAGGCATCTTTGGAGTTCCAAACCTACAAGTTGTTCTCTCTTCTCCCGTTTTTTCTGCCGAGGCTTTCCATCCGCCAGGTTCTGCTCACTCCTGACGGCATCACCATCCAGGCTGACGTGAAGTCGGCATCCGCGCCGTGCCCTGACTGCGGCAGGCGGTCGAGACGACGGTACAGCCACTATCACCGCACCCTGGCCGATTTGCCGCTTCAGGACCGCGTTCGCGGATAGATGTCCCGGGGAGTGGTGTAGGAGCGGCGGTGGCGGACCTGTCTCCGGCGGTCTGGGTTTGCCGCGGTCAGGCTGGGACGGCGGGCAGCTTGACGAGCTCAGTATTGCCCATGGGGGCCAGCGCCTCCAGAGGCATATAGCGGCGCTGGACCGCCCATTCGTCGTTCTGCTCCATCAGCAGCGCGCCGACGAGGCGGATGACCGCAGCATCTTTGGGAAAGATGCCGACGACATCGCAGCGGCGCTTGACCTCGGCATTGAGGCGTTCGAGCGGGTTGGTGCTGTGCAGCTTGCTCCAGTGCGTTTTGGGAAAGTCCATGTAGGCCAGCACGTCGGCCTCGGCGGCCTCGGCGGCCTCCAGGAAGGCGGCCAGTTTGGGGAACTGCCCCCGCAGCCGGTCGGTGACGTCGCGCCATTGTGCCTGGGCGGCGACACGGTCGGGCTGGGCGAAGATGGTCTTGAGCAGGGCGATCTCCATCGGCCGCTGCGTGGCGCCGACATAAGCCAGTGCGTTGCGCATGAAATGAACCCGGCAGCGCTGCCAGGTGGCGCGCAGCGTCTTGGCCGCGGCCGCCTTCAGCCCCTCGTGGGCGTCCGAGATCACCAACTTGACCCCGCGCAGGCCGCGCCGGGTCAGGGAGCGCAGGAAGTCGGTCCAGAAGGTCTCCGCCTCCGACGGGCCGGTCGCCAGGCCGAGCACTTCGCGGCGGCCGTCGGTGTTCACCCCCACAGCGATTATCATCGCCGTCGAGACCACCCGACCGGCCTCACGCGTCTTCACGTAGGTGGCGTCGATCCACAGATATGGCCAATCGCCCTCGATCGGCCGGTTGCGGAATGCCGCCACCTGGCCGTCGAGTTCGGCGCAGATGCGGCTGACCTCGCTTTTGGAAACACCCTCCAGGCCGAGCGCTTTGACCAGGTCATCCACGCTGCGCGTCGAGACACCATGGACATAGGCTTCCTGGATCACCGCCGCCAGCGCCCGCTCGGCGGTGCGCCGCGGCTCAAGGAAGCTGGGAAAGTAAGAGCCGTGACGCAGCTTCGGGATCCTGACGTCCAGGCGGCCTGCCCGCGTGTCCCAGGGGCGCGACCGGGTGCCATTGCGCTGGTTGGTGCGCTCGGGGCTGCGCTCGCCGTGCCCGGCACCGCAGAGCTGCGACACCTCGGCGTCCATCAGCCGGTGCACCATGAAGCTGAGCATCTCGCGCAGTAGGTCGGTCTCCGCCCCCTTCTCAAGCAACTTGGTAAGGGCGATCGTGTCGGCGGTCATGGTCGGTCTCCAGGGAAGGTTTCGTGGTCGTTACAACCCAAACCTACCCGGTGATCAGGCCATGGCCATCCACTCGGGGGGGGGCCGCTCCTACACCACTCCCCGGGACACGATCGGTTCAATCCGTGTATCGGAGCAGTGGGCCGTCATGCGTCGGGATTGCTGGCCAGCCTACATCGACTGGGACACTTATACGCGCAACCAGGAGCAGATGGCGGCAAACCGTGCCAAGCACGACGGGGTCCCGCGAGGCGGCCCAGCTTTGCTGGGCGGCATCATTCGCTGCGGCCAGTGTGGCCGGCGCATGTCGGTGGGGTATCACAACAACGGCCGCGAAGCACGCTACCTATGCTGGCAACTGGCAACCATCTTTGGCGGACCGCGCTGCCAGTCAGCCAGCGCTCAACCGATAGATAGTTTTGTTACTGATCTAATTCTCGCGTCCCTTGCGCCATCGGCGATTGAGGTCAGCCTGCAATTGGCCGAGGACATTGAGATCGAGCATGCCGCGCGGCAGCGACATTGGGCACAGCGCCTGGAGTGGGCCCGTTACGAGACCTCGCTGGCGCGCCGGCGTTATGAGGCAGTGGATCCCGAAAACCGGCTGGTTGCACGCACACTGGAACGGGATTGGGAGGCGGTGCTGGCCTGCCGAGCAGGCGTTGCAGACCGAGCACGAACGTGAGTTGGCACGCCAGCCCGCCCAGCTGCAGGCGACGGAGATGGAAGCGATTCGACCCCTGGCCAAGGACGTGCCTGCGCTGTGGAACGCCCCGACGACAACCGCGACCGATCGGCAGATGATTGCACGCCTGATGCTGGAGCGGGTCGCTGTGCCGGTGGAGACCAACAGCGAGCACGTCGAGCTCACCTGCAACTAGGCTGGCGGTGTGCAGACCCGCCACACTTTGGTGCGTCCCGTCCGGCGCTTCGAGCAACTGCGCGGGTTCGACCAATTTCTGGCCACGATCCAAGATCTGCGCGGACAGGGCTGCTCGGCTGTGGCCATTGCCGAGCAGCTGAATGCTCGCGGGCTGGCGGCCGCCCAAGCGCGAGGCGTTTGGAGCATCCATGATCCAGCGCCTGCTATTCCGCTACGGGCTGTCGAAAGGACGGCCGATCTGGACAAGCAACGTCCAACGCGAGAGCGGTGCCGAGTGGACCTTGCAGGAGGTAGCTGCTCGGCTTGGCATTCATCAGCGCACCGTCTACCGCTGGCTCCGACAGCGGCCGGCTGCTCAGCCGCATGGCCACCCGGGGCGATCAGCGCGTCTGGCTCGTGCAGATGACCGAAACCGAGCTTGACCAGCTCCGGCAGATGAACGTCGAGCCATCAACCCCGCCCGAGTGCAGGAATCGCACATAAAGAGGCAGCATGGAAATGCAGTTGAGCGTGTGTGGCTCTATCTGCAAGACCGCTTTCTTTCGTTGCGGCTCTTTGCTGACCTCGATGCCATCCTCGATGGCTGCACCGATGCATGGAACTACCTTCTCGCAGAGCGGTGGCCGTATTGCCTCCCTAACCAACTACTCCTATCTGCGGTCAGTCAGAATTTCATGAGGCTGGTATTACTTGCGGATGCGCTCCCAGCCGCCGGGCGATGTACGAAAGGGTCAGCCGACGGAGACAAGGTGTTCCAGGAACGGGTGGTCGGGCGGCACTCAGCTCTCGTCGTCTTCATCTTCATCGTTCGTGCCCTGCCGCTGTGGCTCGCCAGGACACGGTTACAGATTGTCTAGGTCGTGGGCCGACCAACCCGTAACGGCGCTTAGTGGCCTTGGGGTTGTCAATCGGCTCGAGAATGAAACCCGCGTTGGACGAGCATCGACCAGTCGCGTGTCGCAGCTGGTCGTCCCCTAACTACGAACGGCCATATGTCTCACACGTGAGACATATGGCCGGGGTTGCAGCCTGGGTTCAGAGCGGGCGCGCCATGCCCATTTCTTGGCCTTCCGGCGCTTCCTCAGGCAACCCAAAAGGCTCAGCGCTGCTGTTGATTTCCGCCACGCCCCTCTCTTCGCGAGAGAGCTCGGACTCGATTTGAGCCAGTTCCTCCATCAGGCGCTTGCGTCTGCGCAGCAGCTCCGCCCGGCGCTGGCTGGCCCGCTCGGCCTCATCCGCAGGCAGCTTGAGCTCGCGCTTGAACGCGTCAATTTCCCTCCGCGTGACATCTGGACGAACCAGCTGTCGCTTGGCCGCCAGCGCGAGTTCGTGGCCTTCGAGCGCCGCAAGCTCGTAGGCATTGGCGTAGCTGCGAGGCAAGGTCTCCTCAGCGAGCCGCTTCTCCTCGACCGCCTCGGCGACCACTCTCAGCTTGTGGGCGACGGCGCGGCCGAAGGGCAGCATATGGGAGACCAGTCGCTCCCAGTCCCCGTGCGGGAGGCCTGCCTTGGCCTGCCGCAGGTATTTGCCGATGGCCAGGAACTTCTCCTGAGCCTCGCCCCAGAGCAGCCCGATCTCCCGGGCGTATTCCTGGGCCGTGCTGCGCGGCATAATGGCGTTTGCAAGGACTTTCGCTCGTGTCCCCTCACGACCATTCTCAATGGGGGTCTCAGCCGCGCGTGCAGAAAGGGCGCGTTTTGATGCAGTGAAAACCATCTCACATCCCCATTGAATGGCAAACGGCGTCCCAGACGCCTTCGAAATCTTCGACGCCCTTGGCGCGCCTGATCTCGCAAATACCCACCCCAAACTTATGAGTGGATTGGACGTCTTCCAACTGTCGGATGTCCATGGGGCACAACTGCCCGCTTTTGAGAAGGAGGGAACGGGCTTCTTGAAAGGATCCGTAGGTGCGCTGGGTGCGCGTTAGCACAAAGGCAGCGTTCGCTCCCTCGCGCCGCAGAAAGCCCATCCACTCCCGCACTGACTCCACGTCCGCTAGGCCCTGGGTAGTGGGCACGAGGACAAAGTCAGACCGCTCAACCAGCAGTCTAGCCTGGATAGGATGTTCGTCGATAGATGGCGGGGTGTCGATGACGACCACGTCCAGGCCGTCCGTCTTCTCGGCAAGATCCACCTGCTGGATGGCGCGATCCGCCTTTTCCAAGGGGACCGTGAATAGACGGATTCTCGGCGCTTCCTCGGGACGGCGCATATGCCATTTCGTCGCGGTCTCCTGGCTGTCCATGTCGACCAAGGCCACTTTGAGCCCCTTGTTGGCCGCCAGCACCGCGAGGTTCAGGGCAGTTGTGGTCTTTCCACTCCCACCTTTGGCGCTCGCAAGCAGTAGCCAGCGCGCCCGAGGGACCGGGTCGGCATGCGGTCTGGATTTCCCCCTAGCTTCTGCTAAGGACGATATTTCAGCCATTTGTGGCCTCCAGTTCCTTCTTAAGGTGATGAAATAGCCTAAAACCCTGGGGGCGGTGAACCACTCCACAATGGCAATCGGAAACAAACTGGGAAGGCGCGGCGTGAATGTCTCACGTGTGAGACCTTTGTACCACGAGGGCCGCAGAAAACCTGGCCGTCAAAAGTCTCACACGTGAGACATTCAGCCCCTGAAAGGCCGACCCTGGCAAAAACCACTGAGTCAGTCCGCATTGCGGAGGCATCCGGCGGATTAGGCTTGGACTTGGCCCGGATCAGCGGACGGTTTGCGGCGTAGGTCGTTACACCTTCCATAGCGGCGCCTTCGTAGAGATAGTCGATCTCGGAATGGCGATGGATCGGGTTATAAACACAGACTCCGTGAGAATCTGCTTGCCTTGGGGGAGCGAGCTTGATTCGCGCCTTCCATGACCGGTGACATCCTGCCCCCTGAGGATCGGACGCATTTTCTGGCGATGATGCGTCGGCAGACGAACAGCGCGGTGCATCGGCGGATGAACGCGCTGCTGCTGCTCGACGATGGCTGGACTGCCGAGCGGGTGGCGGAGGCACTTTTCATCGAGGCGGATGACGGTACGTGAACATCGGCGACGCTACGCGCTGGAGGGTCGGACGGGCATCGAGCGGCTGGCCTATGAAGGGTGCGCCCCGGCCCTGACCGAGGCGCAGACGGCCTAGGGTCTGTTGACATTCGGGGATTCCCTTCCGGTTCTCGGCGTGATTCAAGCTCCGCTTTGCCGGAGCGAGGTAGGCGGTGGACCGGGAGCGTTTCGTCATCAGCGACGCGGTGTGGGAGAGGATTGAGCCGGTGACGCTCGGAAGAGCGGCCGATCCGGGAGTCACAGGACGTGATACCCGGCTGTTCCTCGAAGCCGTTCTGTGGCGTGTGCGGACGGGAATGCCGTGGCGCGACCTGCCATCGGAGTTCGGCAACTGGAACAGCGTGTTCCAGCGCTTCCGCCGCTGGGCCAAGGCGGGCGTGTTCGAGCGGATCTTCGAGGCGCTGTCAGGCGAACCGGACTTCGAATATGCTCTGATCGACGGCACGATCGTCACCGCTTACCAGAAGGCGAGCGGCGCAAAAGGGGGACTCAAAATCAGGCCATCGGCCGCTCGCGCGGCGGATTGACGACCAAAATCGTCGCCCTGGTCGATGCCCTCGGAAACCTGGTGCGGTTCGTCCTGCTGCCTGGCCAGCGCCACGACACGCTGGGCGTGCTGCCGCTCATCGCGGGCCTAACGTTTGACGCCCTGCTTGGCGACAAGGCGTTCGACGTCGATTGGCTGCGGATTGAACTCGACGGGCGTGGCGCCGCCGCCGTCATCCCGCCCAAATCCAACCGAAAGGCAGCGATCAGCTACGACAAGGCGATGTATCGCTGGCGCCACCTCATCGAGAACTTCTTTGCTAAACTGAAGGAGTTTCGCGCCATCGCCACCCGCTACGACAAGACGGACACCAGCTTCCAGGCCGCAATCTACCTCGCCGCCGCCGTCATTGCCAGTCGGTGATTGTCAACAGACCCTAATTGGCGACGGAACTGTCGGCCCGGCTGTATCTGACGGCGAAGGCAGTCTGCGGCTTCGTGGTGGCACGGTTAATGTCACCTACACGCCGCATGCGATGGCGAAGCTACTAGTCCGCATAGGCTTTGTCTGGAAGCGGCCGAAATGCGTGCCTGCTAAGGCGGATGCTGATGCACAACAAGCATTCCTGGCGCAGACGCTGGCGCTGCTGATGGCCACCGCCGAGGTGGACCCGGCACGTCTGGACAACCCCAACATGTTGTTGGCTCTGGCGTCGTCCGGACACCTCATCTGGCGCTCCGGACGATCCGCGCACAGGTCTCATTACCTCGACGATTCCGGCCGTTCGCATCAGCGGGCAACGCACTTCCTGCCGAGCTTCTCACCCTGCGCTTTCAGCTGGGCAAGCATCCGCGGTGCGTCGTAGGTACTGCGCGAGACGCGCGTGCACGGTGCGGATCCGCTTCAGCAACTCGGTGTCCGCCTGGGCTCATGCCGAGGGTGGGCGCCGCAGCCCGGCATGATAGCCCGCCCTGGACACGCCGATTACTCGGGCCATGGTGGCAATGGGGAACACGGCCTGGTTCGCCGTCATGAACCGGAAGATCCGGGTGTGATCACGTCCGCCTTCCGAGCGCACCAGGCTGCCGCTTTTGCCAGAATATCGCGCTCCACCGCAACTGGTGGTTCTCACGGCGTAGCCCGGCGAGTTCCTCCCGCTCGGCACTGGTCGGACCGCCCTCTCTGCGGCCCGCATCGCGATCAGCCTGCTTCACCTAGTTGCTGATCGCCTGGGCCGACGGCTCGAACTCCCGCGACAGTTCTTCCGGCGTGCGCCCAGCGCGCATAAGTTCGACCATTTGGCGCCGGAATTCCGGTGGATAGGCGGGATGGCTCTTCGGGCTCTTCGGCATCGGAGCACCTGTTCCTCAACAGGTCAGGTGTCCACCGAGCCGGGGCAAGTCCGATCGAGACCAACTCGCATTACCGTGCAATCGGCAGTTGCGGATGCTCGGGTTCGACCATCTCTCGCCTCCGGCCGACGCTCATCGACCGGAGGTCTTCCGCAAAAAAACTCGCTCCACCACCAACTGGCCGATCTTGATGTGCAGCTTCTCGAGCCCCTCCGCCCATACCGTCTCCGCTGTCTCCGAACGGCCCGAGAACATACCGGTCATTCCCTCAATGGCTTGCTTCTTCCGGGCGTCAATGAGCGTCTGGTGCACCCCGTGCTTGACCACCAGTTGCGTCACCGTCAACTTGCCCCGGATCGCCTCCAGAGCCACCTTCGTCCTGAACTCCGCCAAGTAGCGGCTTCGCTGCCCGCTCATCCGTTCGTTCCTCGTCCAGTCGGACCAAGCTTATCGAACTGTTCGGGATCCGGGGACCAGTTCACTGGCTGCTGGTGGGCCTGACCGCTCCTTCACCGAAATGGCGGCGGTGGAGGCAGATCACCGCCGATAGCTCCTGGCTGCATCTCGACCGTGTGGGGCGACGGTCTTGATCGTTTTCGCAGGCCTGTCTAAATTTATGAGCGTTTTCGCGCGACGCTGAACTATTTCACAGGCTGAGGGCGGTCAACCGGAAGCTGGATGGCCATGGCAGAAGAAGGCACGCCCGTCGGGCAAGCCGCCCTGATCAGCATGCTGGGGCTGCATCTGCCCACCCCTACCGTCGCGTCCAGGGTCGCCCCAGGCGCTCGGAAAACGGTCGTCAAGGATGGCCGCACAGTGGAGCGCTATCCCCAGGGCTACATGCCCGAGGACAACCTCATCGGCCACTTACGGTTCGCGCTCCGCTATGAGCCGGTTGACCTCGGTGTTTTTGCCGCCGCCTTTAGGACCCCAGGAGCCGCCGACAATATCGAGGCATGGATCCGGGCCGAGCCGACTGGCGCCTATGCGCGGCGAGCCTGGTTCCTCTACGAATGGCTGACCGGTGAAAGGCTCGGGATCCCGGATGCAGGGACGGTTGGCTATGTGGATGTGCTCGACCCCGGTCTCCACGCCACGGCCAGGGGCATCCCTTCCCGGCGCCACAAAGTCACCGACAACATCCTTGGCCGTCCAGGCTTCGCGCCGCTGGTCCGCCGGACGCAGCGCCTGGTAGACTTCCAGGCGGAGAACTTGGCGGCCGAGGCCCGCGTCGTTGTCGCCGGGTGCGATCCGGCGGTCCTGGCCCGCGCTGTGAGCTACCTCTACACGAAGGAAACCAAGAGCAGCTTCGCCATAGAGGGTGAGACGGCCACCGGGAATCGCGCCGAGCGGTTCGTCGCCGCACTCCGGGCAGCTAGGACGTTTGAGCCAACCGATCCGCGCAGCCTGGTCGCCTTGCAGAACGCCATTGTCGACCCGCGCTACGCTGCCAGCGGCTTTCGGGATTTCCAGATCTTCGTTGGGGAGACCGTGGGCGGTTACCGCGAAATTGTTCACTTCATCTGCCCGCGCCCGAAGGACGTCAGCCCGCTGATGTCCGACTGGGCGCAGATGACTGAGCGCATCAAAGGCGCGACCGACCCTGTTGTGGCGGCAGCACTCTCAGCCTTCGGCTTCGTCTTCATCCACCCGTTCGAAGACGGCAACGGGCGCATCCATCGCTTCCTCATCCATCAAGTGCTGACCGCGGAAGGCTTCACGCCGCCTGACGTCCTGTTCCCGGTGTCGGCGGCGATCGTACGCGACCGGCAAGCCTATGACGCCACCCTGGAATCCTTCTCCAAGACCATCGCGCCGTTCATCGAGTGGCATTGGGCGGAGGGGCCTGATGGGCCGGAGATCGCCGTCGACAACGACACGGCACACCTTTACCGCTACTTCGACGCCACGCCGCTCGTCGAGTTCCTGTACGCCAAGGTCACCGAGACCATTCGCAAAGACTTCCGGGAGGAACTGGACTTCGTGACCGTCTACGATGCGGCACTGTCGGCGGTGAAGTACATCGTCGATATGCCGGACCGCCGGGCCAGCTTATTCGTCCGGCTGTGCCTTCAGAACGGCGGACGCCTTGCCAAGGCCAGGAGGGACACGTTCAAAGAAATTACGGATGGCGAACTCACCGCGCTCCAGGACGCAATCCAGGGCGTCCTGGCGGAACGGGGGGACACGCCGACGTCTGGCACGCAGGCCGAAACGCCGTAGGATGACGGCGACCAGTTCAGGCAGCCTCACGGGTTCCTCAGGCGGACGAACTGCGAGTGCTCTGTTGCGGCAAGGTCTGCGAGGAACGAATTAAGAGTTTCAACGAATTAAGAGTTTCTGCGGTATCCGGGGCAAAACCGCGGGTAGCAGGCTGATCAGGCAGGCTGACCGCGGCAGCGGATGAGGTCAGCGAGGCGGGGAATGGCTGGCGCGTTGGGCACGCCGAGCCTGGCGCCGAGATAGTCCCAGAAGGAGACGCAGAGCTTCTTGCAGGTCTTTCCGAGCCCGAGGAAGGCGTCGCGGCAGTCGCGCCCGGTGTCGGTTTTGGTGCCGCCGCTGACCTGGCGCTTGGTCACCTGGCAGCGGATGTCGTTCTCCGACCCGTTGGTATGGAGCGGGATCTCGGGGTGGTCGAGCACCATCAGCAACTCGGCCTTGTTGGCGTGTAGCCGCTGCAGCAGGCGATCGAGCGTGGCAAAGCCGGTGGTGCGCAGGAAGATACGATCGAAGCGGGCTCGTAGCTCGCTGCGTCGACGTGGGGTCGGATCGAGGCGGTAGGCCTTCAGATCGGCATAGTACCACCAGATCAAACTGCGGACGATCTGCTGGGCGGCGCGCTGCTGGTCGGTGAACGTCTCCAGCTTGTGCACCAGCCGCTCGGCATGGATCCAACACAGGGCGTGCTGGCCGACGTTGAACTGGCCGGCGTCGTCGCTGACGATCACCGCCTCGTTGAGAAATCCATGCGCGGCGATGGCACCCCGGAGCGCCCCCTCGGTGGCAACACGCACCGGGTCGGGGGTCACCTGGAGGTCGGTGATGCCCAGTTGCTCCAGATGGCGCTGCCACGCGGCCTCATCGGCAAACTGCCGCTGCGGATGTCCGGCCAACTGCTGGATCGTCGGTCCGGCCAGGTTATGCTCGCGCATGTATTCCAGCGCCGCCTCGTTGACCACGTAATCCGTGTGGCCGGCGCACAGCAACTCGAGGAAGTTCATCCGATCGATCCGGTATCATGTAGCAAGCGCCACTGCTGGCCGGTTCGGGTTCTGAGATCGGCCATCTACCCTCGTTCCACTGGAATTCAGGAGGAGGGCGACGGTGGCCGAGCAGCAAGTCATCCGTATATTGCGTGACAAGCGATCCGAGTTGGCCGGGCTGGTGAAAGACCTGGAGCAGCAGCTGGGCGAGCGCCGCGCCGCCTTGACGCACCTGGACGCGACCATGCGGCTGTTCGATCCGGAGATCCGACCCGAGGGGATCGGTCCTCGACCGCGGCGACGTTGCAACGCCTGGTTCCGTCCTGGTGAAAGCCTTCGGCTGATCTACGACGTGTTGCGCGATGCGCCACGGCCAATGACGACACGCGAAATCGGCGAACGAATGATGGATCTGAAAAGCATCCCGGTCAGCGACGACCGCCAGCGCGCGTTGATCCAGAAGACTGTGTTGGCGTCACTGAATCGCGCCAAGGAGACGATCGAGCGGGTCGAGACCGCGGGCGTGGTCGGATGGCGGGTGCGTTAGGCCACATGGGCACGCTGCCAGTAACCGCAGAAGTCCACCGACGGTCGGCAGCGCAAAGCCAGGCGGACCACCCCATGCACCTGCTCGCCGTTACTGACGCGCCTTGCGTCTTCCCGCCAGGCGGCTTCCTGGGCATAGCGGAGGAGATACGGTCCGGCGATGTGGTGGTGGTGCCCCAGCTCGCTGCGGCGCAGGCGGGAGAAGTAGGATTCCGCGCCGTTGGTGCAGGCACCGTCGATGCTGTAGCCTTCCTGATGGTTGATCCGCCGCATCGGAAACCTCGCGTGCAGCTTGTTCCAGGCCGCGCTTTCATCGGCATGCAGCACGGTCGCCTTGGCGATCCGCTGGGGAATGAGCGGCAGTGCGGCATCTTCGGTCGGCACCACCTGCACCAGCGTGGGACCACCGCGTTCGCGCATGACCACGACGACCTGGCGCTTGCCGGACTGGTTTTTGACCAGTCGCCGGTCGACGCGATCGGTCGCCAGGTTCTTCGGCCGGACGTGGCCACCGAAGTAGGCGCCGTCGAGTTCGACCTCACGTCCCGCGCCGCCGATGCGCACCGCTTTCGTGCCGGATGCCATAGCCTCACGCATTTTATGCGCCAGCACGAATGCCGTTTTATATTGGACGTCGAGCTCACGGGAGAGCGCGAGCATGCTCTTGCCTTTGACCTCGTTGCAGAAGGCGACCACGCTGAGCAGGTAGGTGCGCAGCGGCAATTTGTGATGGGCGAACAACGTGCCCGAGGTGATCGAGAAATCGGCGTGGCAAGCTTTACAACGCCAGCGCGGCCGATCCGGTGATCTTGGGCAGGCATAGCAGACCATGCAGCCGCAGCCGGGACAGACCGGCTTGCCATCGGTCTCAGGCCAGCGCAGGCGCAAGAACACGTTCACCACGCCGCTCTCCGACATGCGCATGACCTTCGCCGCGCTGAGTGAGCGTGCCGCTGCGGAAAGCAGGAAATGTTGCGCCATGCCGACCCGTTGCACGAAACTCCGTGCGCCCATCTTGCCAGAGAGGGGCGCCGAGTACAAGCCCGATTTCACCAGTGGCGCATGCTACATAATGGCGGATCGATCCGCTTCGCGGCTCGATTGCTGCCGGTGGTGCCGAACCAGGCAAAGTTGTCGTTACCGATCTGCGTGCACACCGCATTGGCTCCACGGTGGCGCGCTCCGGTGTCGTCCACCGTGATCCAGGCCGCCGTCTCCAGTCCCGCCCGCAGCACCTCCCGGGTCTCGGTCAGGAACGCGTCCTGCCCCTCGATCAGCAGCCGCATGACCTGCCGCTTGGAGATACTGACCCCGACCCCCTGCAGCTGAGCCACCAGCCGCTCCACGGTGACCTGGCCTTGGTGATACTGCATCAGCACATAGCGGCGCAGTTCCGGCCCGAAATGGCCACGAATACCCTCGGGCAGTGGTGCCACGATCGTCTCGCCCGCCGGCGTCACCCAGCGTTCGCGCCGGTAGCGCACCACCCGTGCCGTGAGCACCAGATCCTGTATCTGGTAGGGTTCGTAGCCCTTGAACTGCGACCCCGTCGGCGCCGTCACCCGGATCACCAGGGTTTCAACTGTCACCCGTGGCGTCACCTTGCCGCGGCCTCGGTGCTTGCCGCGCTTGCCGGCGCACTTCGGCTCGGTCGCCTTCTCCATACCGCTCGGCTTGATCACCGGCCGGCCCTTCAGCCCCTTCAGCCGGGCAATCTCGTCGCGCAGCGCCAGCACCAACTGCTTCAGTTCGGCCACCTCGCCTCGCAGGGCCGTCACTTCGGCTTCCAGCTCGGCGCGCGGCATCTCAGATGGATCGGGAAGCGCTGACATGGCCCCAGCGAACCGTATTTGGCCGCTTCGGGGAAGGCCCAAAATCAGCCGCCGCCCGGGGTTTTGCCCCGGTTACTCATGATTCTGTCTACCTGTTCGGTGCCATCTGCCCCGAACGGGCTGTTGGTGCCGCGATCATCATGCCGGCGGTCAACAGCGAAGCCATGGCCGAGCATCTGATCGAGATCAGCCGTCCGGTGGCACCCGGCGCGCACGCTGTGTTGGTCTGTGATGGGGCCGGGTGGCACCAGCCCAGCCAGCGCCTGCCCGTTCCCGACAACATCAGCCTGCTACGCCTGCCAGCCTACGCCCCGGAATTGAACCCGATGGAGAACGTCTGGGAATATCTGCGGGCCAACAAACTTAGTCTGCGCGTATGGAACAGCTACAATGCCATCCTGGCCGCTTGCCTGGATGCCTGGAACTTTCTGATGTCTACCCCAGACACCATCAAGTCCATCACTCAGCGCGCCTGGGCATCGGTCAAAATTTAGGGCCGCCGGTATTATACGAAATCCTGGTGATCGGCGCGGCCGGGCGCGAGTTTTGCCAGGGCGTCGCCAACCGGGCCACCAGATTGGCGCAGGCGGCGAGTCGCGCAGGCGCCATGCCGACGCGGGTTGCGACGAGGCGCTTGCCTGTGAGGCCATCGGCGGGGGCCGAGGGCGGGATCCGTCCGGATTTGCGGCGGAATCGGGCCCGGGTATGATCGCTCAGGACAAACGGGCGGACATGGCGGCTGTGGCGAGCTTCAAGGGACGGTACTTCAGGGGCGAGTTGTTCGGCATCGTCGCCTGAACCTTGGGCCGCCGAGAGAGGCACATGATTGGATCGTCCGCTTTGCAACCGAACCGCCAGTTCCACCCCAAGAATATACCCGTAGTAAAAGGACCACCAATGAAGTTGTACTCTGCCGCTGCCTTGGGCCTGTTAGCTGTCGCCGTTGCAACCCCCTGCATGGCCAAGGATTGGAAGACCGTTGTTATTGGCATGGAAGGTGGTTTCGCTCCCTACAATCTGACCGACCCCAGCGGAAAGATCGTCGGCTTTGAGCCAGATCTTGTCATGGATCTGTGCGCCCGCATCAAGGTCCAATGCAAGATCATCGCGCAAGACTGGGACGGCATGATTCCAGGTTTGAATGCCGGCAAGTTCGACGTCATCATGGACGGCATGTCCATTACTGAGCAGCGCAAGAAAGAAATCGACTTCACGGCGCCTTATGTCAACTCCCCTGCCGCGTTCATCGCCGCAAAGGACAGCCCGCTTGCGAAGCTTCACTCCAATGGCAAGGTTTTCAACCTGACCGCAGACCCGAAGGGCGGGGGTGCTGCCCTGAGCGAACTGCGGAAAGCCTTGAAGGGCATGGTGATCGGCGTCCAGGTTTCAACGACTCATGCGACCTTTGCCGACAAGCACCTCAAGGATATTGCCACCATTAAGGAATACAAGACGGTGGACGAGCGCGACCTTGACCTCAAGTCCGGTCGTATCGACGTGGAACTCGACGACTATGCGACGCTCGCCGCCATCCTCGAAAAGCCGGATTCCAAGGACTATGCCTTTGCCGGTCCGGAGTTCACGGGCGGCGATTTCGGCACTGGCGCCGGAATGGGGCTGCGTAAATCGGATGCCGACCTGACTGCCAAATTCGATGCGGCGCTGAAGGCCGCTTTCGCGGACGGGTCGGTCAAGAAGTACAGCCTGAAGTGGTTCAAGATTGATACCACCCCATAAACCCGGTCGGATGCCCCCCGCAACGTGCTGACTCCGGATGGCGCATCGATCCATGTCGGCGCGGTCGGCGGGCCGGTGTGTCGTTTCTGGCGCGCGGTGGCCCCACGGCCCCGCCCGCCGGACGGCCGACCCGGCGGGACGGCGCCATCAGTGACGGCCGGGAGCCTGGTTGCTCGGCGCTACCTCCCCGCCGGCTGAAAAGCAGGCGATTGTGCGGGCAACCGTCGTTGGTGCAGCTGCGCGTTCGTCGCGCCTGGCATACCAGACACCAATCGCGGTCAGGGCGAAGCAGATAACCGGGACGACACCAGCAGGGGCATGAGATGTGACAGCCTTCGAGCTATTGGGCTTTGGGGAGAAGGGCTGGGGGGCGGTGCTTCTCCTGGGAGCGCTGATGACCTTGGCCGTTTCGCTGTGCGGGCTCGCGATTGGGTCGGTACTGGGCTCCCTGGTGGCCTGGGCCAAATTGTCCGGACACAAGGCCTGGGGGGCGGTTGGCGATGCATATGCCTCGCTGTTTCGCGGCCTTCCAGAACTCCTGGTGATTTATTTCGTCTATTTTGGCTCCTCGGCGTTGCTGACCGAAATAGGGCACATGCTCGGCATCGAAGGCTTTGTCGGAGTGCCCTCGTTTGCGGCAGGCGCACTCGGCGTGGGCATCATTTCCGGTGCCTATCAGGCTGAGGTTTATCGTGGCGCTTATCTTGCAATCGCACCCGGCGAACTGGAAGCCGCCCGGTCGGTCGGGATGCACCGCATGCTCATGTTCCGACGCATCATCGTACCACAGGTTCTGCGTTACGCCATCCCGGGCCTGGGCAATCTGTGGCAGGTCGCGCTGAAGGATTCCTCTCTGATCGCCGTCACCGGACTGGCGGAACTGATGCGCACGAGCCAGGTCGGCGCCGGTTCCACGCACCAACCGTTTGTCTTCTATCTGGCCGGACTGGCGCTCTATCTGCTCCTGACCGGCGTGACCGATCGCTTGTTCGAGGTCGCCGAAGCGCGCGCGACCCGCAGCCTCGGGCGCATACACAGGTGAGCGCATGACTCCCGATTTCATTGCCCAGACATTCGCCAGGTTGATCTCCGCGCTGCCGGTCACGCTTGAAGTCTGGTTCCTGTCGATTTTCTTCGGAGGGATCATCGCGGTCGGCGTAACCTGGATGCGCGCGAGCAGATCAACCGCGCTGGCCGCTGTTGCCCGCGGCTACATATTCGTTTTTAGGGGATCGCCATTACTGATACAGCTTTTTGTGATCTATTATGGCCTGCCGTCGCTGCCGTTCGTGCGTCACAGCTTTCTTTGGCCGTTCCTGCGGGATGCGTTTTTTTGTGCCGTGCTGTCCCTGGCGCTGTGTACCGCGGCTTACACCAGCGAAATTTTCCGGGGCGCGCTGGCGGCCGTGCCGCGCGACCAAGTCGAAGCCGCCCGCGCATGTGGCATGTCCGGCTTCCTGTTGTTGAGGCGCATCATCCTGCCGATTGCCATGCGGCAGGCACTCCCGGCCTATGCCACCGAGGTCATCTCCATGACCAAGGCAACGGCGCTCGTGTCCCTGGTCACGCTCTGGGACATGATGAATGTCGCACTCAAGATCCGCAATGATACGCTCGTTACTTATACGCCTCTGATCATTGCCGGCGCCATCTATTTTGTCCTCAACCTCATCATCGCACGGTTCTTTGCCTGGCTGGAGCGCCGTGTGTCTCCCCATCTGAGGCCCCGGGGCCACTGACCGCCAAAGCCGCCGTCCACGGACCTGACCGAGAGAACCGACATGCCGCCGCCTGCACCCAACGCGATGACCGTCACGAACCTGCGTAAGACCTTCGGCAAGCTGGAGGTCCTCAAAGGGATTTCGCTGGCGGCGCAGGAAGGGGATGTGATTTCGCTGCTTGGCGCGTCCGGGTCGGGCAAGAGCACCTTTCTGCGCTGCATCAACCTTCTGGAAACGCCGGACGAAGGCGTCGTCACGGTTGCGGGCGAAACAATCCGGATGCGTAGGCGCGCGGACGGCAAGGTGGAGCCTGCGGATCGCCGGCAGGTTGACCGCATCAGGTCCGAACTCGGCATGGTCTTTCAGAACTTCAATCTGTGGTCTCATATGACGATACTTGAGAACCTGATTGAAGCTCCGGTCCATGTGCAGAAAAGACCTCGCGCCGAATGCATAGAAGAGGCACATGCTCTGCTGGCGAAGGTTGGCATCGGTGACAAGGCCGGCCATTATCCGGCGCATCTTTCGGGGGGCCAGCAGCAACGGGCTGCGATCGCCCGGGCGCTCGCCATGCATCCGAAGGTCATGCTGTTCGACGAGCCGACTTCGGCGCTCGATCCTGAACTGGTGGGCGAGGTGCTGCGGGTGATGCGGTCTCTGGCGGAAGAAGGCCGTACGATGCTGGTCGTGACGCACGAAATGGGGTTCGCGCGCGACGTTTCCAGCCACGTCATGTTCCTGCACCAGGGCCTGGTCGAATGCGAGGGCCCCCCGTCGCAATTGTTCGGTTCGGGTGCGAGCGAACGATTCCGCAAATTCATTTCGCGGTATTTGCCTCGGCAAGACTAAGGTGGCCATGCGCCGCCGCGGCAACTGCCTCGACAACGCCCATTTCCGCCCGCAGGCAGCCGCGT